>JBFGIA010000112.1:0-6501 GCA_041577935.1 Gemmatimonadota bacterium
AGTAGACCCAAAACGCAACCACCACCAGGTTCGTGAACGAGCCGTAGAATTGCAGCAGACGGCCGAGGTTCGACAAGTAGGCGATAAACACCAGCTTGGCCAACTCGAACAACAAGCTGCTGAACAACGCGGCTACGGCGGCGTCGGTTCTCGGGATCCAACGATCTGGGACGTAACGGTACACGAAGTAAAACATCAGGTAGGTGATCGAAAACGCCATCAACATGCTGCCAAGCGCGGTCACCCTCGAGAGATCGTAGGCTTCCAGCCCGAGAAACGGGATGCCGTAGTCTTCCAACCACCGTAGACCGGTCGTCAGCGAGATCGTCGCCACGAACAACGTGCCCACGATGATGACCATCCTGACGTCGTGGATCTTACCCTCGACGATGCCGAGGCGGTCCTCGGGCGGGATCTCGAATACGACTTCGAGTACTGTGCGAAGAGATCCAAACAACCGGGTTGCAGCCCAGATAAGGCCAACGCTGCCGATCAAACCGAGCAGGCCGCGGTCTTGGACCAGGCTCAACAGCAGAGACTCCGCCTGGTCGCTGGCCAGCGGCATGACTTGTTGCATGAACGCGAGAACTTGATCGCGAGCCGCCCCCGACGACTCCACCAGCATACCAAGAATCGAAATACTGAGCAGCAGCAACGGAACGATCGTGACTAGGACGTTGAACGTGATCCCCGAGGAGAGAAAGAAGATCTGGTCGTGACTGGCCTTATGCCAAAGGTTCTTGGCGTAAAATGCCACCCATCGGCCAACGGCACTCGCACCGCGCCGCAAGTAGGTCATCATTCGGCCGACCGTTCGCCCCTTCAGATTCCGGTGGTATTACCTGCGGCGGCGTCCGCTGATCAGGCTCACGAAGGACACGAACAAAGCCGCGCCAATGATCGACCAGACGAGCGGAAAGGTGTGTTCACCGACCGTGAATGGAACGGGTTCTTGTAGCCTGAACTCCCCTTGCGCCCAGCCGCCCACGAGTGCGCCCACGAACCCAAGGGCGATCGACACCAGGCAGCCGCCGACAGTGAAGCCCGCCATTCCTTGGCCGACGGCGGCCACAACCGCTGCCACCAGAAAGAGGAACAGGTATGCGTCGGTCGTCATGGTGCTTCTCCTTGCGCGGGAAGATTTAAGTTTATCCTTGCGGGGCGATCGCTTGCAACTGTTATCGGACCCTCCCAAACAAGTGCGTCGGCTCGCCAAACTCTTACGCGATAAGAGCCTGGCCAAACTTTCAGCGTGGGTTGCGGCGCATTCACGATGGCCAGCGTGCGGTCCGATGTGTCGAGCACTTCAAGCCTCAAATCGATATCGCCCTGAGTGATCGCATCTGGCAACTCGATACGTGACAGGCCGCGTTGCTCGATCAGAGTGATCTCAGCCGAGTCGACGATCACGTTTTCTATCGCTCGCGGCGGGATCGTCTCGAACTCCAGGCGATAGGTCCCCGGCATCGCCAATCGTCTCTCACCACTGGTCAACGTACCGTATCGCTCTTCGGTCGTCGGCTCTATCACGGCGATCTCGACTGCCCCCGCCAGTGTGTCAAACTCGAACACATCAACCTCTAGAACCCCGGTCTCCGGCAACGCGACCGTTGTCTCCTGACCCGGTTCTACGACCACCGCTTCGGCTACGTAGGGGGGCACACTCCGGACCGTCACCCGATACTCCCCGGCTGGCAGCTGGTGCGCCAGACCAATCGCGAGTGAGTCTGCACGCCCATGGCCAAACACCGCCGCCGGTGTGGCGGGTGCGTTGGACCCTGGAGCAATGACAGTGAGAGTACCACTGCCGCCGAGGACGACTCTCGTCGGTTGCCGAGGATCAACAGCGATCGCCTCGCGTATGGCAAACGAATCGCGCATATCCACTCGCAAGTCATAAAGCCCCTCTCCCAAGATCAACGAATCCCCTGTGCTGGCGAAGCGAAGCTCGGTGGGATCCCCGGTCCTCGAAATCGAGAGCGGCCTCCGCAGAGGTCGATTCTGCAGATCGAGTAAGTCAACGGTCACGGTGCCAAACGCGCGCTCCTCGACTACGGCTACCTCGCCGGGCAAGACGAGCACCCGATCGACTCTCAACGAAGGTGCGGTTTCAACAACCACGTTGTACATGCCCGCAGGTACAGCGGCCGGCTGACCGGACGCGAAGGCCGCCACCAGCTCGCGTGTCAGGGGCCCGAGAACCCGTACCGGCGCCGAGAACTCAGCGCCGTCCCCCAGCCGCAACCGCACGTCGAGCAAGCCACGGTTTTGCAGCACCAGGGCAAGCCGCCGCGCAGCGCTGGCCACGTCAGCCCGGCTTCCGAGCTGGATCAATGACCCCGACCCTGCCCGGCTCAGGCACCGCAGCCTCTCGAGATCGCCGGGCCCCGGATCGAGCGCCACGACGTGCAACCGCGGCCGAGGTGTTTCCACTCTGGGCACCCCCCGCTCGCGCCACACCGTGCAAGCATCACGGCCGCAGTTGTCGGCGCCGTCCGTCACAAGGATGTACGTCACAGCGTTAGCGGCAAGCGCACGTTCGAGGGCCGTCGCCAGCGGCGAGACACCGAGCGGCTGGACCGCCGCCAGCGCCGCATCCCATCCGACCAACGAATCCGCCGGTGCGATTAACCGGGTCGTATCCCGGCAATCGCGAAGCTGGCGATCGCTGCCCGCACCGTAGACGCTCAGGCCCATCGATGGAACGACCCTATCCCGGCCAAGCTCCTCACGAAGCGCAGCCAAGAATTCCTTGGCCACCACCATTTTCTCGACCACCTCGAGGCGGCCGCGCATGCTGCCCGAGGCGTCGAGCACGACCTCGATCGGACCGATCGGCACATCCGTCGCTTGCGTGCTCGCTTCGATCATCCGGGGGCTAGCGCACAACACAAGAAGCGTCGCCGCCGCCGCGACTCGGCTTGCGATCAGGAGATCTTCAAGTATCGAGAGTGACTGCATTTCGGGCACGGTGGGAGCTTCTTGTTGGCCGTCAACGCCAGCACGTAGCCGCATCGTTCGCACTGATAGCCACCGCTGCGAGCTACGATCTGTCCGGTGCGGAAGTGGTGCCCGATTTCGAGAACCGTCTGCTCGTACTTTCGCTTGGCGAAGGAGCCAGCGACGATGGCGGCACTCGCGCCCGCCAAGCTCCACAGCACGCCTTTCCATCTGCCCACAGACCACTCTCCTTAGACGTACAGTGCGGGAGGAAGATGCGCTCAAGCTACCGGCGCCTCACGGGACCGTCAAAAGCCGAGTTCGTTCGGGGCGCTTGACGACTGCGCTGGGGCCGGCCATACTGATCGGCCACGATGCCCTTCGGCCTGAGAGGAGTGATACATGCCGGATCCCCATGCTGTTCGATTGGAAGACGAGATCGCGCAGATCGAAAACCGAAGCCGGACTCGCCTGCTCTTCATGGTCCTGGGCGGCTTCCTGGTCATCCTGCTGGGCGCCATTGTCGTGTTCGGCGGCCGCGAGCGAGCGCGCCTGGCCGCTGAAGCCGCACGTCCAAAGACCGAGCCCGTCAGTTTTGACCAGTACCTCGGTACGATTGGTAGGCAGGCTGTGTTTATGAACCGCGACGAGCTCGCCTACGTGCAACTGACCGGCGAGGCGACCGTCACCACCGACACCCGTTTCGCGCGCCCACTGGCTTACGATGACGCCGGACAACCAATCGGGTTACAGGACGGGATCACCCACTGGTCCTTGGCATCGGCCGATAGTGTGATGTTCGTGATCGAGCCGGTGCCGAATCCGCTGACCGGGGTCAACCTCGACGACTACCGGCAGCTGCCGCTGGCCTCGCTGACACCAGAGGATTACGGCTCGGGCGGACCTCGGGACTGGCAGGCCCTGCAGGATCAGGGCTCAAACGTCGCCATCACCGGCCAGGCACAGCGGGTCGAGGGGGCCGTCTATTTGACGGCCGACGCCAAGCGGGTACGGCCCCAAGGAATCGAGGGGCTGAGCGCAATCGACAGTCTCGAAGCGACCTGGGCAACTCAGAACAACGCCCAGCTGAGCGCATTCGGCCGCATCAGCTCGACTCCGCGTGGGGCTGACACCGCGTTGTTCGTCATGACGGTGACCGCCGTACACCCGGCTGGCGGGACGAGACCAAGCGAATAGCTATCTCGCGCGAATAATCGTCAGTCGGGTCGTCGCGCGACCGAAGCCATCGAAGAAGAGATCGTAGTCTCGGTCATCGACCTCCGTACCCACGACCAAGCGGTAATAGTCAGCATCAGCGCGGTCGAGGGTCCGCGACACGTCGAATGCATTGGACAGCGACAAGCGTTCCATGGCCATCCCATTGAATCCACCTAGCGGGATACACTCACAAGCCCTTACTTCATCGGCCATGTTCTCTATGTCGATCGTGCGGTAGTTGTATCGCGCGCTCTCGTTCAGCCCCTGGTTGCTGATCGCGTTGGTAACAAACCAGTCGTGGAGCAAAGTTTCGAACGCGACCCCAGTCACCGACTCGATGTTCGCCACGCCTCGCTTGCCGCTAGCACCTAGCAGCTGATACAGGTTGGGTCCGAAACGGTCGCGCAGGTAGAGTAAAAACATCATGTAGCGGTCGTTGAACACGGTCGAGTACTCGAGCGGCAACATCGACAACCCTCCGTTCTGACCGCTCAGGAATTGCCACACTCGGACCATGGCCCCGCCCCAGTACTGGTGCAGCGCCTCGGCCGAATAAGACAGCCCCTCGTTGAGCCAGCGATCGTCACCAGCGGCACCGGTCGTAACCATGTGGTAGCCGGCGTTGATCACGTGTTGGTGTTCGTGGGCCAGCGTCGACAGGGGGCGATCGATTGGATCGGACGTATTCCAGTTCCCGTAGAATGATTCGAGACCCTGAGTGCGAATTGTGTCACAGTAAACTCCACCCGCACCTTCGAGTTCCGGCGACATCACGACCAATACACGTTGATTGTCGTCAAGGTCGGTTGTCGGACCGAACAGCGTTGTGTTTAGCGGGAAGATCGATTCATCAAACGCAATGCCGAGCGAGTCGATCCGCGCTTGATCTTGGTCCCTCGGTCCATCGACGTACATCGCGATCCGCTCTCCCAAGTAACGAAGTGGGGCCATGCGGTCGACTTCGATACGACACGACCGGATGTTGACCTCATTCGGAATCTCGTCCGAGAGTTTGAGACCCGATTCCAAGCCGGAACCCTGCACCACGTGATCTGGCGCGGCTGGCCCGGGGCTGATGGCCCGCGGTGCGGGGTACTCGGCCACCCCGATCGCACCGTTCGCGCCCGGCTCGAGCCCTTGGTACAACAGGCGGTAGGTAGCACCGCTGCGTTCGGTATCAGTCTGGTAGGGCATCGCGACGTACTCGGCTCCCGCCGTGCCCGCAAGCCGGACGAGCGCGCCATCCGTCGGCAACGCGACATCCCAAATCAACCCGACCTGGAGATCCACCGGGACGACCGGTGCCGCTACCACATCAAAGGGCAGGAATGACTGAGCGTCGTCTTCGAGCGCGATCTTGATCTTGGTCTTGTCGCCGGTTGCCGGCATACTGACGTCGAAGGAGGCGACTCCGAGCGAGTTGGTCGTCTTTAGCGAAGTCGAGATCTCGCCCCGACCTTCGTCCCGGGTCGCTTTGAGCAACGCGCCGGGGACAGGTTCGAGCCCTCCGCCAGGGAGTTCTCTCAAGACCTCGATCGACAGCGTGACGACCCGCGCGCGATCGGCTGGAACGACCTGTGTCCTCGGGCTCTGATATCGAAGTTGGACGCCGTTGCGACCACCCGGCGCACCAACGATGCCTCCCCCGTCCGATCCGCAACTCGCGGTGCCCAACGCGAGCAGTAGAATGAGCCGACGACTAAACAACGATCGGCTCTGCGGCTGGTTGGTGGGCGCGGAGGGCCCGCCCGGTGTGGGAATCGTCACAAGCTGCAACCTCGCGTGGTGTTCCTGCCACGACGACCCGACCACCCATGGGCCCACCCTCCGGACCGAGGTCCACGACCCAATCCGCGCGCGCGATCACATCCAGGTGATGTTCGACCACGACCACTGTGTCACCCCGAGTCACCAAACCATTGAGGACCTTCATCAGCGCTCCGATGTCGGCATTGTGCAAACCCGTTGTCGGCTCGTCCAATAAATACAAAATACCGCGTCCGGTGCGCGCCAATCGACCCCCGCCCCGAGGCCCGCCGCCGCGCTTGGATCCACGCGACAGCTCGCGAGCGATCTTCAAGCGCTGAGACTCACCGCCGGAGAGCGTGGTCGCCGGCTGACCCAGCCGCAGATAGCCCAACCCCACCGCCTGAAGCACCCACAACCCGCGCCCCACCGATGGGTGGCCAGCAAACAGCGCCAACGCGTCGTCCACAGTCATCTCGAGCAAGTCGGCGATCGAGCGATCCCGCCATCTCACCTCTAGCACCTCTGGCCGATAGCGTCGTCCGCGACATGCATCACAAGTCACGAACACATCCGGCAGAAAGACCATCTCGATTC
>JBFGIA010000113.1:0-6358 GCA_041577935.1 Gemmatimonadota bacterium
ATCGAGTGGACTTCTTCGGTCGACGTGCGCAATGAGTCGATAGCCGCTCGCAGTGCTGTCGCCGTCTGACCACCCGGATCGTCCGGACCGTGGCAATTCGCGCACACCGCCCCCTCTCCAAGCCCGAGCATCTCGTCGGATGCTGGATGGATGTCGTGATTCCGATGGCACGTCGCACAACCCGGGTTTCCCAGCAGTGCGAACACTCTCGAGTGCCGGCTCTCGTTGAAGAGTTCTGCCATCATGGAATGGCATTGCGCACAGACATTCCCCACCCATGAGAGCCCGGGTGGCGCGGCACCGTGATTGCCGTGGCAATCGTTGCAGGTCGGGGCGGAGAGATCACCGCCTTCACTTATCATCTCCCAGTGGATGCTCGTCTCGTACAGCTCGAGCTGGTCGGTCCGTACATCGTAGCCCGCCATCCGCTCTGCGCTCGCGTGACATCGCCCACACGTAGTGGAAACATTAAGCGGATGCACACTCGACCTGGGATCGGTAGCCGGCTTGATCGAATGCGGCGTATGACAGCCAACACACGTCGCAACATTGGGATCACCGTCGCCAAGCCTTTGGCCGTGCACCGAGCTCGCGTACTCCGTCACCTGGTCAACGCGAAGCGACGGGTCAAAACGTTTCATAAACTGCGCATTTGAGTGACAGCGACCGCACACTGCCGAAATCTGCGCGCGCTCCGGCGAACCGATGTACCCCTTAGCTGGGTCCATCGCCGCCGGTCCGACAATCGTGGCATCCCCACCGTGGCAGGCGATACAGCTGAATCCTTCCGTCGCGTGTATATCCTCAGCGAATTTTTCAGCCGGAGAAGACAGACGCTCGTCGGGAAGTGCCCTGTGGCACGTCAAACAACTGTCTTCGTTGGATTGCGCCGCTACCGGCTGCGACAAGACAACCACCAGCGACAAACCCCACAGTGGTGCGGGCCCGAGTCCGAATCGCATCAACGTGTTGACGACTGGAGGAATGCAGCGAGATCAGCCATTTCACTCGCTGAGAACCCCGACCACTGGCGAGACTTTTCGTCAGCGTCCGAGTCGACGAGAGCGTGATTCCACAGAACCGAGATCACCTCAGCCGGGGACGCGAGGGGCTCGATCCGCGCCAGATCTGGTGCAGTCTTTGCGCCACTTCCAGCAAGCGAGTGGCAGGCAAGGCACCCTTTCTGGCGCACGCGATTGCGCCCGCGATCGGACACACCCGCATCGGCGAAGTAACGCACCGAATACAGATAGGCTACCAGGTCAGCCATTTCCTCGGGCTGAAGTTGGGGAACGGAAATCCCTCGTGTCTGCATTGTAGCCAGCATTGCAGGCTGCTTGTTCCACATCGCAGCCGCAAACTCGGTCAGGCTCCGGTGCGCCGAACGCTCAGCAAGATCCGGCGCTACTCGCGCACCTCGACCCCGAACGCTGTGGCATTGAATGCACCGCTTGGAGGTGAAAAGATTCTCTCCTTCATCCGCTCGACCTGGCAGAACAGCGACTCTCTCATCCAGGGGAGCATTCACGTTTGTCTCGATGTACCCGATCAGATCGATCAACTGTGAGCCGGTGAACGTTGGGCGTTCAATCCCTCGTGCTCGGAGAATCTCGCTCATCGATGGACCGTGATTCCACATCGCAGACGCGATCTGGATCGGCGATCCGTACTCGGCGAAGTAGTCGAGGTTTGGCCCGACCACTCCACCAACCCTGCCGACCTGGTGGCACACAACACATCGCTTGTCGAAAAAGAGGCGCCGACCATTCTCCGTATCGGGGGCAGGATCGAAGTAGTCGATTGTGAACAGGAACGCGACCAGATCACCAGCCTCTCTGCGATTCAAGCTCGGCCACTCGATACCGAGTTCACGCGTCCGTTCGAGCATTTGGGGAACGTGGTTCCACATATCGGCGGCCAGGTCGTAAAGGGACCGGACTTCCGGGATACGACCAAGATCGGGCCCCCCGTTACCCCCCTGCCCATCGACCGTGTGACAACGAATGCAGCCCTTGGCGCCGAAAACCCGTGCGCCGGCGGTTGCGCTTTGAGTTGGACCGGTCGCTTGTGCCCACGTGGCGTGCGGCCACAACGCGACCAAAGCAGCCACGACCGCTACGGCTCGCAGGTTGTCCAAAACTATTCGGAGAGGTCTCGGATTGATGGCCCTAGCGCACCTTTCGCTTCCGCTCGCCTATTCTGCTTTCTTGGCGGCGGGTTTTGGTCCAAGGCTCAGGACGTAGGCGGCAATCGCCTTCGCCTGTTCGTCCGTGAGCTTCTCACCGAGGGCCGGCATAGCGAGACCGCCTGACTGCTTAGACGAAACGCCCTCCTTGATTACCTTTACCAGTGCCTCGAGGGTCCCCCCCTTGGCGAACTTCCACTCGGTGTCGGTCAGGTCGCCGGTCATGTTCTTGACGCCCTTGGCATCCGCTCCGTGACACATCTTACAGCCGGCCTCACCGACGAACAGCTTGGCCCCAGCGGTGACCATCTCTTCGGTCACCTCTGCGATCGGTGTACCCTGCGCTCTCAAAAGACTCCAACCGCCACTCAGCATGAGAAGACAGATCGTTACTCCAGCGCAGCGGCTGAGATCGACTCTTCGCATCAAACCGCGCATTGGCAGACTCCCTCCATTGACGTCATCGGACACCTCGGTTTCACAGTGCTTCAAGGATCGCGTCTCCGGTCTCAGGCTATCCGTGATTCCCTGTAGGTGTCTAGAGGGGATTCCCACCTGCAGATGTAGGGGATTTCCCCTCTTGGACGGGTTTCTCAACCCTCAGGTTAGCGCGGCGCGGGCAGTTGAAGGAAGGCCGCCAGGTCGGCCATCTCGACATCGGTGAACGAAGGCCAACTGATCTGTTCTTCGACCTTCCCGTCGACGAGTGCGTGATTCCACAGCACCGAGATCACCTCGGCCGGAGTGGTAAGACCAGGCACCTGCCCGAGATCATCTGCGAGCGCGGCCCCGTGGCCACCAAGCGCGTGGCAGCCGAGGCAACCTTTCTCGGCGATCAGCGCTCGGCCTGTCCGAGGCGACCCGGCATCAGCGAAGTACCGGACAGAGTACAGATACGCCACCAAGTCTGCCATCTCTTCGGCACTCACCTGTTGGATCGCTATGCGTTCCGATTCTTGGGCTGCGAACATCCGGGGCTGCTTGTTCCACATCGCAGCCGCAAACTCGATAAGGCTTCGCTTGGCCGAGAAAGCGCCCAGATCGGGGCCCACGGTGCCGCCGCGACCGCGAACGCTGTGGCACTGGGCGCACCCTCTCTCGTCGAACGAATCACTCCCCTTTGTCGCATCACCCGGAACGACGTACAACGGCTCATTGGTTGTCGACGCCGATCCTGATCGGATATACCCGATCAGATCGAGCAATTCGGCGCCGGTAAGGCTCGGGCGCTCGAGCCCCCTGGCCTCCAACTCTCGGGTCATAGCTGGACCGTGATTCCACATCGCCGATGCGACCTGGATCGGAGAGCCGTGGTCTCCAAGATAGTCGAGATTTGGTCCGACAACGCCGCCAACGCCACCCACCTGATGACACAAAACGCATCGCTTTTGCGTGTAGAGGCGCTGACCGTTCTCCGTGTCTGGCGCACGGTCGAAGTAATTCACCGTGAACAAAAAGGCGATGAGATCGCCCGCCTGTTGCCGGCTCAACCGCGGCCACTGGACGCCGAGCTGTCCCGTCCGTTCGATCATTCGCGGAACGTGGTTCCACATGTCGGCAGCCAGACCGTACAGGGACCGCTCTTCCCGAATCCGACCCAGGTCCCGACCCACGGTCCCGCCCTGACCATCGATAGCGTGACACTGAGCGCATCGTTTTGCACCGAAGACCTGCGATCCAACGATCGCGCTATGCGTTGGGCTGCTGAGTTGCTGAGCAACCGCTGGCACCGGCACCAACAGTAGTGCGCCGACGATCGCTATCGTGACGACCCCACCCAACCGGGACCGACCACCACGCCTCACGCTCAGTCGAATTGAGAGCTGAAGTGGCAGATCCCACACGATATTTCACTCCGATCGGCCACCCGGTTCGGATCGAAGTCCGGCCCATGCGGGCTGATCCGCCATCCGGTTTTTGCCGAATGGCAGCGCAGACACGAACTCTGTTGGTGGCACGTGGTGCAAGTCTCGAGATTCTGACGCGCCGCTCGCCCGTGGCCGATCAGCCACGAATCGGTTGCGTCGTGGTAGGCGGCGTTGGTCCGACCTCCCTGTGCAAAACCAATTCCCTCGTGGCAATCGCGACAGAAAGCCTCGCTGGAGTGACACGTAGCGCACTCGGTCTCCCTGGCAAACGCCTCGGCGCCGTGCCGCGCCACGAAGTTCACTGGATGAAACCCGAGACTCGAAGGACCATCGTGGCAATCCGCACAGAAGGTCTCGGTGTGGCACGTACTGCAGTTCGGGATCCCTGCGACTGCGGCCGAACGATGCTGAACCTTGAAGTCCGGCGTGTGGCCCGGGGGACCCCCGGCGGCAAACATGACACCTTGCGGCCCATCGGACGTCGGTACGGGCAACTCACGAATGACGACCGGCCCCGCCTCTCCGTGGCACGTCTCACAGCTCGGTTGGGCGTGACAGTTCGCGCACGTGGCGATCGCCTCGTTGGCCCCGGCTCCATGGGTCTCGTTCCAATCGAGCCGCCCGTGGCTTGCGGGCGCGGGCCAGCGACCGGGTCGGCCGGCTACCAAAGACGCGACGCGCTCGTCACGCGGCAGGTCCTGGATCAAGCTGAGCTGCTCGGCGTTCAAATGGCAGCGTTGACAGCTGTCACGGGTGTGGCAAACCGCACACCGCGCCAGATCTTCCGCTGCAGCAGCCGAATGCGTCGAAAGGAAGTCGTCCCGCTCATGGTCGCTCGGCTGCGGGAACAACGAGATCTGATCCACCGTCAGCGCGGTCGCCTCGCCCAGCGACTGGTGGCACTTGGAGCACGTCACTCCGGCCGCCTGATGCTCCTCCGCGCCGGGTGCGTGGCAGGTGAGACACGCCGTCAGGTTCGCCCGTTGGATCTCCATGGGCACCGCGGCATCCGGCATCTCGTGACACAGCGCGCACGGTGCCGGCGGGTGCTTGGAGTGAGAGAATTTCACGTTGCTCGCCGCCGGTGAGGGGCCGGTCCAGTTGACTTCGGGCTGCACCGTTCCGTTGTGACAACCGGCGCACGTTTCAGGGGTCACCGAATAGACTGCCGTCGCATCATCGGCGGTCACCCCGGAATGGCAGCCTTCACAGCTGGGAAACAAATTGGCATGCTTGGCGTGCGGAAAACGTTCGGGCTGCGGAACCGAGAACAGCGCGCCGCTCCCGATCCCGAGGACCAATGCGAGGAAAAGTGCGCCCTTTTTCATCGGTAACCTCCCTCCCCACTCCCTATGTTACTTCCGAAACGATAGGCGAGGCCTATGTGGCCGCGTGTCTGCGTCCAATTAGAGACTCGAGCGCGGTCGAACGACAAGCTGTAGCCGCTGATACTTCCCGTAAGCGAGAAATCCCCAATCCGCCAGGCGCCCTCGGCGCCGCCCCCGGAGGTGATCTGCTCGCCGAGCCGAAACTCGCTGAAGGCCTGCGTCGACGAGCCTCGAGCCGCTAGATAGGTACCCGGACCGAACTCGTAGCCGATCCTCAAGTCGCCGCCGTAACGCGCGGCGCCAGAGCCTCGTTCGGCACGATAGATCCCGTCGGCAAACCACCCTCGATGCTCGTACCGAGCGCGTCCGTGGGCTCGCCACCCATCTTCCTCGAAGCTCAGAAACTCGGCCCCGGCATCGGTTTCCTCGTAGGTCCGGTAAGCGCCACCGCCCTCCAAACTGAGGGTCGTCCCGGGCACGCTCCAGAGGACCGTCCCGCCGCCTTCGGTGTAACCAACCGGCGTGAACGCACCCCAAATCGTCCACAGTTCGAAGTGCGGCTCGTAGTGACGCGCGTAGCCAGCCACCCGAACGCCCGCTGCGATCGGTGCGCTGGCCCGCAGTTGCAGTTCGTTGAACTCGTCGTACGCTAGGTCGTAATCGAGCGAGACGTCGACCGTAACCCGGTCCACGAGCGCCCGCGCATCGAACGCCATCCGCTCGGTGTAGAGCGCAGCTTGATCGGTGCGGATTTCGCGCTGGTACGTGAAGGTCCCAGAGACAGTTTGTCCCAATCGCGCGTTGACGTCGAACCCCACTATGCGAGCGCGCTTGTCAGGCGCGAAATCATCGGCGTCCTCCAACAGATCACCGTCGTGCGGGGCGTTGAGGCCCCGCGCCAGACTCCAACCATAGAATGCTTCGACCCGCAACGGCTCGACACCGCGCCACAATACCGATCCGCCGTCGAAGTTGTA
>JBFGIA010000114.1:0-6261 GCA_041577935.1 Gemmatimonadota bacterium
CATTCATCGCCGTCGCCCTCGTCAGAGGAGACACCGAACGGGATGTTGTAGTCGACGATTCGAATGACCTCGGACTCGACGCCCAAAGGCTTCATTAGGTCTATGACCTTGTCGATCAGGGCCCGGGTGTTCGATACAGCGGGTGACTTCTTGAGCGTGCAATTCAAGATGACAGCCTTGAGATCCATGTTCGTCCCCGTCCGAGATTGGTTGTTTTCCTATTCGTTGGCAGACGTGCCGAAACCGGATGAAGAACTGCGCGTAGGTCTGTGGCCATCCAGCGTAAACGCTAGGTGGTGGTCCTTGCCGGTTTGCATGAAAAGCTCCGCGAGTTGTGTCTCCAGCATGTTCACGCCCCCGTTTTATGCCATCCAAGCAAAGGCCCGCTCGAGCTTCTCGCGACCGTCGGTTTCGACAATGTCTCCGTGACCGACGATTACGCGATCGAAATCCCATTCGAAGATACGCTCCAGCGACGCCCGAGCCGCGTCGTGATCGGACATTCCACGACGCATCGTCAGGCTGACGGCGAGGCGATTGTAAACCCCAAGCGCTCGCGCGGCGAGTCGCGTGAAGAATGGGCGGCTAGGCGGCAAGTTGAAACAAAGATCCGTGAGGATCAGAGTCCGGCTCGCACGGTGAAAAAAGACGATCTCGGTCGAGATCCGGTTCCCGTGGAACGCGGTTTGATTGAGATCGGTCACCCATCGCGGGTCGGGCTCGTCGCCGAGAGCTCCGGAAAATGACAGGTCTTCCCGCCGCTCTGGCAGTCCGGGCGAGGCGTGCAATTCGGCTTCTGGATACGCCGCCCGATAGTGCTCCATGTATCTGTGGTGAAAGCGGTTAGGGGAAACGACGAAGCGCACCGGGCCGATCGCGTCGAGCTCCTCGCGAAGCTTCGGGGTCAGATGTGCGACCGAATGAAGCCACAGCTCGCCGCTGCTCAACAGCACCACCGTCATGCGTCGACCGAAGTCGATGCCGGCGATCTTTAATGCGTGTTCGGCGACCCATAGCCGTTCGTCCAGTTTTCGAAACGCGACGCTTACATCCTTCATGGTTGCTCCAGTTGCCTTGCGTTTTGGATACGAATGTTGTACGAAAAAGCGACCGGAGCGGATATCGCCGGTTCGCTCGCCCCCGTTGAAGAACGCTGCAGGTTACTCAAGACGACCCTTTTCGGAGAACTACGAGATGGCAAAAGCAAAGACCAAGCGTAAGCCGAACCCGGCGTTCATGAAACCGATGAAGCCCGATGCCGCCCTCGCGAAAGTCGTTGGTCCCGAGCCCAAGCCACGCACCGAGGTGACGAAGAAACTCTGGGAGTACATCAAGAAAAACAACCTCCAGAACCCCAAGAACAAGAGAAATATCGTCGCTGACGCCAATCTGAAGGCGGTGTTCGACGGCAAGGCCGAGGTCAGCATGTTCGAGATGACGAAGCTCGTCAACGGGCATATGAGCGAGGCCTGACCGGAGCAGACACAGGAACCGTTCTTTGGCGAGACCCGCCGGTTCCCCGGCGGGTCTCGCGCTTTATTGCCCTGAGCCAGCCTCCCCCAGCCACGTGTTGTCCGTCCGGTCTACGTCGGGAAAGTCGAGCTCCGGGTCCAGATCGATCCTCACGATCGGGGCTCCGGTGCGTGTTGCGACGAATGTGCGGACCGCCCCCCTGAGCCAAACGTCGACCGGCGCCTCGTGGCGCTCGGTCGACCCGTCTTCACGCGTGACGACAACGTCGACCGGCATCGGCACTAGACCCTCGTCGATGATCTCGATCTCAGCGCGACCCCCATCGAGGAACCGTACTTCACCGATGGCGTGATCGAGGGTCCATGTTTCTTGGTACCACGCCGACCAGAACCAGTCGAGATCGCGCCCGGAGACGTCTTCGAACGTGTTGAAGAGATCCCACGGATAAGGATGCTTGAACGCCCATCGATCCCAGAACTCGTGGTACGCTTTGATGAACGTTTCCTCGCCGAGCACACCCCGCAGTGCGAGAAGCACCGTTGACGGCTTCTCGTACGACGCCACACCGTAAGCTCCCGGATAATGGAAGTCTGACCAGCGCAGGATCTCCCCTTCGTGATCCCGCAAAGCGAGTTCGACGTACTCGTCGCGGTCCTCACTATTGTGATCGCGACCGGGAAAGAAATCCTCTCGCGCCCGATTCTCGTTGAACGTCGTCGTTCCCTCGTCGAGCCACCCGTATCGACGCTCGTTGTTCGACGCGATCATCGGAATCCACATATGGGCGAGCTCGTGCGCGACCACCATGTACAATCGTTCCTGGCCGCGCTCGTTGTAGTCGCCGATCAGGGTCATCATCGGGAACTCCATCCCACCGCCGATAATTCCGCCGCCCTCGACGGCGGTCATGTGGGGCCATGGGTACGAATATCCGGTGTACTCCGACAGAAAGGCGATCGAGTGTTGGGAATACCGAGCGACCTCTTTCCAAAACGGAGCGCTATCCCGATAGAGAGAATTGATGAGCGCGAAGTCGATCGACCCGTCGCCGTCGCGATCACCGACAGGGGTCCGAGTTGCGTCCCAGTTTGAAGCGCGGGTAACGCTGGCCGAAACGTCGTGAACGGAATCAGCCACGAAATGCCACCGGATCGACGCACCGGCGTCGGCCCACGTCGACCCCCGTCCGAACTCAGCCGGCGTAACGATCGGCACGACCTCGTCGCTGTTCACCGCGGTTGCCAGCCGCTCACGCGCGGTGGCGGAAAGCGTCTGCTCTGGGTTCTGCAGCTCACCCGTGGAGACGATCAACCAGTCCGAGGGCGCCTCGATCTCGATGTCGTAGCGCGCGAACCCGGCGTAGAACTCAGCGTTTCCGGTGAACAAGTCGAAGTGCCAACCCGCCACGTCGTCGTACACCGCCATCTGCGGGTACCAGTACGCGAGGAAGTAGAAGTCGTCGCCGCTGTACCCCATGCGGTTCCCAGCACCTGCTTGCGGAACGACAAAGTTGTAATCGAAGCCGAGCTCGACCGTGCTTCCTGGAGCGATCGGCGCAGGCGGAGTGATGAGCATCCGCGTCCCGAATACGTGGTACCCGATCGAGTCGGGGTCGGCGTGCGTGAGCTCGATGCCATCGATCGAGACACGGCTGAGCTCCATCCCACCCGTGACCTCGACTTCCTCGGCTCGAGCCGCGCCTTCGGCGTGCAGGTTCTGATGGAGGTGAACCCAGAGCACGGCCAGCGTGTCGGGCGAGTTGTTGTAATAGACGATGTTAGCGGTACCGTCGAGACGATGAGCGGCGGGATCGAGTTTCGCGTCGAGGTCGTACTCGGCCCACTGCTGCCAGTACTGTGGCCCCGGCGTCCCGCTGTCCGATCGCGTTCCGTTGGCTATCCCACGCTGATAAGTAGCCGGGACCTTTAGCGGGTGCGGCAGCGGCCGCTGCACTTCATAGTAACCGGCCTGGTCGGCTGGCTCCTGGCCGGCGACTGGGCGAGCGACCGCCCAGCTGGCCAACACCGATCCCAGGCCGGCGATGGTGATCAAAGGACGCGATTTGCTGAAACTCATCGTTGGGACTCCTCCCCATGCAATCGCTGGACGACGCGCGCGCCAAGCGAGCTCGGCGTGAGCCGCGTAGCTAACGCCAGCGTCTTGTTGAGTTTTCCGGGTACGATTATTGGTTTTCCACGGCGCATGGCGTTGTAACCCTCACGGGCGACTCGATCGGCCGCCATGCCACGTCCACGATCGAATAGCGTCGAGCTCGTCATCCCCGCCTCCTCGGCAAACCCTGTGCGCGTCGGGCCGGGGCACAGCGTTGTTACCGTGACGCCGGTCCCCTCCAACTCGACTGCCAGCGCTGTCGAAAAGTTCAATACGTAAGCCTTGGTGGCGTAATAGACCGCCATCAGTGGGCCCGGCTGAAACGCCGCCGTCGACGCGACGTTGAGAATCCGACCGTGTCCACAGCTCACCATTCGAGGCAGAAAACACCGCGTCAGCGACGTAAGCGCGGTCACGTTGACCTGGATCATATCGCGCTGAGTCGCCGGATCAGTTGTTACAAAAGGACCTGACGTAGCAAAACCCGCGTTGTTGACGAGATGCGTGATAAAAAGTCCCCGCCGCTCGACCTCGCTCGACAGGTAAGCCGGTGCCTCGGGGTCGGCGAGATCAGCGGGGAGTACATGCGTTTCAACGTTGTAACGCGCAACGATGTCGGCGGCGATTTCATGAAGCGTGTTCTCGCTCCGCGCGACGAGCACCAGCTCATGACCGTCGGCGGCGAACAACTCGACCAGCTCCAAGCCGATGCCGCTCGACGCGCCGGTGATCAGTGCGGCGGCCCTGGGATCGCCGGTCTCCATCACGTCACACGTTGGGCTCGTCGAGCAACGCCAGCAAATCGAGCGGCTGCTCGATCAGCGTTTTGGCTCCGTGCGCTGACAGCTCGTCGCGATCACGGAACCCCCACAACACGCCGACCGGGTACATGTCAGCGGCAACAGCGGTTTGCATGTCGGTCATCGTATCGCCCAAGTAGGCACACGCCGAAGGCTCGACACCTAACGCGCTGGCGATCTTCAGGACGACCGTCGGGTCGGGCTTGAGAGGGACGCTGTCGGTGCCACCGACAACCGCCGCGAAGCGCCATCGATCGAACATCTGTTCGACCATCGCGCGGGTGGCTGGCTCGGGTTTATTGCTCACCACCGCCATCGGCAACCCACGTTCGGTCAACTGATCGAGCAGTTCGGGGATCCCCGGGTAGGCGGTCGTCTGGTCGAGCATGTGCGCGGTGTAGTAGCGCTTGAGATCCTCGAGCACCGGACCGACCAGATCGGTTCGATCCGTCGGGACGGAACGCTCGACCAGTCGCTCGACGCCTTCACCGACGAGCGAACGATACGCGTCGGGGTCCAGCGTCGGGAGATCGTGGGCCGTCAACGCGCAATTCATCGCTTCGGCGATGTCGCTCAGCGTGTCGGCCAGCGTGCCGTCGAGATCAAAGATTACGGCTCGAAAACGCACATCACCTCAGCAGTAGTGAGGCTGCGCCGATGATCAGCACGGCGAACCCGACCGCAGTCTTGGCGGCGGCTGCAAACGCGCGCCCGACGAGCGCGCCAAACGCGGCTCGACCGGCGGTCTTCATGTGTTTGGTTTCCCACCACGTGACTAGCGCTGCGCCCCCGAATGTGCCCACGAGCCCCCCGATCAGCGGTCCTGCTAACGGTAGTGGTATGGGTAAACCGATCAACACGCCTACGATACCCCCGAGGATGGCGCCCCAAAACGCTTTTCGCGACGCGCCGAACTGTTGGCTGGCGCGACGCACGATCAGGAACTCAGCCACCTCGGCGAGTCCGGCCAACCCGATCAGCACGCCCCACACCCACCACGCAACCTCTCCTAACCAGGCTCCGATGCCGAGCACGGCCAGCATAACCCAGGTACCTGGGAAACCGAGCGGGATCAAGAACAGACATGCGACCATGACGAAGATCGCGCCGGTGGCAAGGATCGGTTGGACCACGTGGCGAAGTCTACTACCGCCGCGTCAACGCTTCATGTGGTAGATTCTTGGGACACGACCAACAGAGGCAGGTTTGCACGACCCGAGACGGAGGTCGGTCTGATGAGTAGAAGACTGCTAACCGAGACGATCGGCACGTTCTTCCTCGTTTTCACCATCGGTTTGACGGTGATCGGGGGAACGCCGTTTGCGCCCCTGGCGATCGGGTCGGTCCTGATGGTGATGGTGTACATGGGTGGGCACGTGTCCGGGGGCCACTACAACCCGGCAGTATCGCTGGCGGTATGGATGCGAGGCCGGTTGGATGGGCGCGAGCTCGTCCCGTACTGGATCGCGCAGTTCCTGGGCGCCTTTTTGGCCGCGGGCAGCGTGTACGCGATAATGCGGCAGTCGTTCGCTCTCCAGTCTTCGCCCGACTACTCCGTGGGTGCGGTGCTGATGGTCGAGTTCCTGTTCACGTTTGCGCTGGCCCTGATGGTCCTTCAGACGGCGACCGCGATCGATACCGAGGGCAACTCGTTCTACGGTCTTGCGATCGGGTTTACGCTTGGTGTAGCGGTTTTCGCCGGAGGACCGATCTCAGGTGGGGCGTTCAACCCGGCGGTTGGCTTGGGACCCGCGGTATTCGACTTGCTCGCTGGGGGCAACTCGCTCGCGTACATCTGGTTCTACTTGGTCGGACCGCTGGCGGGCGGTGCGTTGGCGGCGCTTGTTTTTCGGATTCAAAGCCCGGGCGACATCTA
>JBFGIA010000115.1:0-6244 GCA_041577935.1 Gemmatimonadota bacterium
CCGGCCCTTGGAGAGTCGGTTCAACGAGATGATCGAAGAGCGCCTCCAGGATCTTGCCCTCTCGCTCTTGTTCCGAGATCTCGATTTCGTATCGTGCAGCCTCCGCGACCAATGCTGGCCGTGACAGATCGTCGACTGCTACCCCGTGGTCGGCTAACGCGTTCAAGAAACCGAGCCGTGGCCACGGTGGTGTAACGTTTACAGTACGACCTTGGTAAGTAATCTCGGCATCGCCGGTCACTTCCCCTACCAAGCCCACCAAGAGTTCTTCCGCGAGCGCCATGAAATCCTCGTAATCAGCGTACGCCTGGTAGAACTCGAGCATCGTGAATTCAGGACTGTGAAACCGATCAATGCCTTCATTGCGAAAGTCCTTGGCTACCTCGTAGACACGCTCCAGACCCCCGACGATACACCGTTTTAGATACAACTCATCGGCGATGCGCAAAAACAACGGAACGCCCAGCGCTTGGTGATGGGTCACGAACGGGCGTGCAGTCGCGCCACCATATACCGGCTGCAGAACAGGTGTCTCGACCTCCAGAAAACCACGGCCTTCGAGCTCGTTTCTCAGATATCGGATGATCTGTGACCGGCGCTCAAAGACCCCCCTTGCCTCCGGCCGGACGGCAAGGTCAGCGTAGCGCTGCCGATAACGATACTCGCGATCGACCACGCGGTGGTACGTTCTGTCTCCGTCCTCTGATTCCACGAGCTTCCCAAATGGCAGCGGCCGTAGAGCCTTCGCTAGCAGCACCGCCTCGCGGACCCGCACGGTGATCTCTCCCGTTCGCGTACGAAACAAATGGCCCGCAACGCCGATGAAGTCCCCTATGTCCAGGTGATCGACCAGATCGTACGCGTCGCCAAGCTCGTCTTGCCGAAGATATGCTTGGATGCGACCCGATCGGTCAGCCACATGAAGGAACGTCGTCTTCCCGTGCCGGCGAACGGTCACGACTCGACCCGCGATTCGGCATTCGATGTCCTCCCCTTCGTCCTCGAAGGCCTCGACTAGTTCCGCGGCCAAATCGGTTACCTCCCAGGACGAGGGATACGGATCGATCCCGGCTTGCTCGAGCCCGATCAGCTTCGACAAGCGAACCGATTGGGGATCGGTCTCTCGGTCAGGCATCAGTTGCTGCTACCGGCCGCTTGTTTCAAATACGCCTCCATGAACTCGATCAGATGTTGCCCCTGGAGCACACCCTCGACATCCGACATCTCATATCCTGTTCGGTGATCCTTGACCATCGTGTACGGATGCAGCACGTACGACCTGATCTGACTACCGAACGCGATCTCCTTCTTCTCCGCTTCCAACTCCTCGCGTGACTTCTCACGCTCGGCCTTGAGGTACTGATGTAGCCTCGACCTCAACAGGCGCATGGCGGTCTCACGGTTCCGATGTTGACTGCGCTCGGCTTGACTCTGAACAACGATGCCTGTCGGGAGATGGGTTATCCGCACGGCACTGTCCGTCTTGTTGACATGCTGTCCCCCCGCACCGCTGGCGCGGTAGGTGTCGACCTTCAAGTCCTTGTCTACGACCTCCACATTGATCTCATCCGCCACATCCGGGTAGACAAACACCGAAGCGAAGGAGGTGTGCCGCCGAGCGGCGGAATCAAATGGGCTTATGCGCACAAGCCGATGCACGCCTTTCTCGGCCTTTAGGTAACCGTAGGCGTGATCACCCTTGACCTCGATCGTTACGCGGTCGATCCCCGCCTCTTCGCCTTCCTGAATATCGATGATCTGATAAGCGTAGCCGTTGCTCTCGAACCATCGCGTGTACATGCGCATGAGCATCGAGGCCCAATCCTGGCTCTCAGTGCCGCCGGCCCCAGGATGAATGGTGAGGATTGCGTCACGAGAATCGTCGGTATCGCTCAGCATCCCCCTCAGTTCGAGGCGCGCCAACCGGTCGGCAATGCCGCTCTCGAGCGCGCCAAACTCATCCCAGAGAGCAGCCTCTTCCTCACCCTCGAGCAGAGACAGCATCTCACCGGCTTCGTCGACCTCGAATCGGAGCTCATCGTACTCTCCGACCCAGGACTGGTGCTGCTTGATCTCGGCTAGTATCGCCCGCGCGCGCTCGTTGTCGACCCAGAAATCCGGCGCCGCGGACTCTGTCTCGAGCGCGGCTATCCGCTCGCGCTTGGAAGGCAGGTCAAAGATAGCTCCCGAGGAGCTCGAGCCGCTCCTCTAGTTGCGACAATCGGCGGCGGTGGTCTCGTACGTCACTCATATAACCTAATAAGATAGCGTATCATGTTTGCCCTTGCTCAGTCGTCATGCCGCCAGCGGCCGACGTCTGCTGCTCACTTCTGTCACCCCGGCGATCGACAACGTACAGTGATCCCTTGAATGACTTGGCATAGTGTTTCATCTCGGTCGCTAACTCGCTCACTTTCGCGGGATGAGTGAACTGGCGCCGCACGTTGGTGACACAACCGATCGACAACGTCATCAACGGTATTTCGCGAACCCGTCCTTGCCGATCCTCGGCGATATAGAAGCCACGCCGTCGATCCTCCTCCGGATACTGCAGTGGCATTAGCGTATCAAACGTCTCGATGACTGCGTTAGAAACTCGAGCCAAGTCTTCGAACGGCACGGTGTAAATAAAGTCATCCCCACCTATGTGACCCACGAAACCACTCGACGATAGCCGTCGCACTATGTCCCGAAGGATCAGGGAGAGGATCCAAATCACCTTGTCACCGCGCGGATACGAGTAGACATCGTTGAACTCTTTGAACGAGTCGATGTCAGCGTAGCACACCGCGAACCGCTCACCGCCAGCGATCCTGCGCTCGATCTCATGCTGAATGATCTTCGTGCCCGGCAACATCGTCGATGGGTGGACCGCGACATCCCTGGCAACCCGCTTTAGCACCATCCTTAGCCGTAGCCGCTGCTCACGGCCGGAGTGGGTGCCGCTTAAAAACTCATCGGCCCCACTTTGGAAGCCTTTGGCGATCTGTTCGACTTGATGCTCGCGCGACATGAACACAATCGGCACGACTGAGTTGAACGGATCCGCTTTGAGTCGCTCGCACAACTCCGAGGCGATCGCGAAGTTGTCATCGGCGTCCAGTACGACGAGATCTACGATCCCCCGATCGAGCGCCTGTCGGACCTCGACGGCGGTCTCGAGCGGGACGATTTCGCCGCCTTCTTCCTCGACAAATCGCTCCAGCGACTCGGGCGTGCGCGACGCATGCGACAGATAGAGCACCCTTAGGCTCATGACTTTCCCCAAGCTGTGGGGTTACCGGGGATGGCGCAACCGTGTCCCAGCCCTCTGGCGGGGATCAGTTGCTGATCCGGATTCCTGCCAGCGCAGTGCGAGGTAGGCCGGGGCGCGCGCCAACCGGCCGGCGAGCGACGATGTATTCTGCCGCAGTAAGGTTCTGTACCCCTGCGAACAACGTCGCCCACGGCGACAGCGTGTACTCGCTGCCTACGCTCCAGACGGTGTAATCATCCGTCCCTTCGCCAGGGGGGACCGCGCCACGACCAGCCTGTGTCCGAGCGACGCTAACGTGGTCGGCGGTCAGCTCGATCATCCAAACCGGGTGAGTGATACCGATCGCCGCATGCAATTGATGGCGCGGGACGTAGGGTAGCTCGTCGCCCTTTTCAACCGCACCCCACGGTGGGAACGAGCTTTCGAAGCTGGTGCCAAACTCAGTCGAGGTATAGGTGTAAGCCAAGCGGACCGGCGCTGACCATCGCTGGTTCGAGCCAAACGGCTGATCACTGCTTAGCGCCAACTCGATGCCGGAGACGCGCGCCGCGCCACCGTTGAACAGTTCTCCATCGCCGGCGTCATCGCCCACCGCCAGTGTGGCTCGGCCGAGGATGTTCTCGTAATCGTTGTAGAACACGGTGGCTTGGGCTTCTGCGTTTGACCCCGTCAGTCGCAATCCAAGCTCGTAATTGAGGCTTCTCTCGGCTTCCGTGTCGTCGTCGGCTCCGGGTCCTGGCGGACCAAATCCGCGGTGCACACCACCGAAGAGATCGATTCCCGGACCAACCTCGTATCCGATCCCCAGGCCGGGAATCCACGCGTCGACGTGTGTCTCCCTCACCCGTTCCGGCACAGCCCGTGTGGCATCGTCTACCCCGTAATCGGTGCGAGTAAAGTCTATAGACTCGTAACGCACGCCGGGGGTCAGGCTCCACCGGCCAATTTCGACTCGATCTTGCAGGAACACGGCTCGCGCGGTCGCTTCACCAACTCGATTGGATTGGCTACCCGGCGATCCAGCGCTTGTCCGAGCCATCTCGCCCGCCAACATCTGGAAGCCATCCTCGTGTTGGAAGCGATCTTCCTCATCTCTGTGGTATCGGATCCCGACCTCGATCTCGTGTTCGCTAACGCCAGCGGCAGTCACCAACCCGATCACGGATTGCACTCCGGTCGACGCGTAGTCGCGGTTGTTGGCTCGCACCGTCAACGCGTCCACGTCGCTGTCGCTGCCGCGTAACACAGCCAACGCATCCAAGTGACGGTCGGGATCGCTCAGGATATCAGCGATCGCTACGCCATTGACTCTCTCCAGCTTGTACCAGTTCCTCCCAAAATCGTTATGGTACACAACCGTGTTCACATCCGGTCCGGCTGGAAACCGTATCGCGTGTCGTAGCTGGAACTGTCGGTGATCGGCGCGCATGACGTCCTCACTCGAGGCCCGATACCGGCGAAACGGCTGGCTCCGGAAGTCCGCCTCCGTAAGGCCGAGATAAGTCTCGTTCGAGGTCTCGTCATAGACTCCGAGCTTCAACTCGAGCTGCTGGTACAAACGGGCTTCACGGTCGGTGTTGATCCGCAACTTCAACCGGTAGTCGTGAACGTCGAAGCCCGTGTCCCCCCCTCCGTCGAGCTCTTTGAAACCGCTGGTCCGAATCTGGTACGTCTCCGCCAACCAACCGAAGTGATCACGCGCATCGCCGATCCCGACCCACGCTTTACCGGTCTCGTTAGCACCGGCCTCGAAGTCACCAAACCACTCCAATTGATCGGGAATCGGGGTAGAGACAAAGTTGATCGCACCCCCGATGGTGTGTGGTCCGTACTTGACTTGGCTCGAGCCCTTGCGGATCTCGATGGCGTTCATCCGACCCGCCACTGGTGCATAATAGGCGGCTGGCGCAGCGTACGGAGCGGGAGCAATCAACACGCCATCTTCCATGAGCGTGATCTTCGAGCTGCGCTCGGAGCCGGTGCCCCGGATCCCGATATTAGGTCGCAACCCGTAGCCTTCTTCTTCTTGGATGTTGATCCCTGGTATCGCGCGCAGGAAGGCGTTTACATCATCGTAGAGCAGTTTGCGCCGATTGAGCTCCTCCGACCCCAGGTAGTGTGCCGAGCCGTGAATACGACCGAGACCGTCCTTTCCACCCACCACACTAAAGCGGTTGAGCACAACCTCGATCGGGGGAGCGCGTAGCGCACCGGCGGCTAGCGCAACCTCGGTTGTCCGCTGTTCGCCAGCCGCGAGCTCTACCGTCAACCGCTGGGTTTGCCAGCCAAACGCCCGGATCTCGACCTGGAATCGGCCAGCCGGCAGTTGATCCAATACCGCCCAACCGGCGCTGTCCGAAACCGCTGTCCGATCGACGGTCGAGACTTCAACCCGTGCGCCGGCGATCGGATCCCCAACCCCAGAGATGACCCGCGTCTTCAGCTCGCCGGTGCTCTGGGCAAAGGCGCCCGGCTCCCCGAGTAACAGGCTCGCACCGAGTACACAAAGCGCCGCACCCAACCGTTGAGATCGATTCTCAATCATTAGCTTCACGATATCCCCAAAAGCGGACCTGTCAAGTCCGTTTTTTGGGAACGATTATCGAATAGGGGTGATTGGCGCTACGGTTCGACTAGCCGCAGGTGACTCTGCTGCTCGATCTCGATCGATCGGCGCGTGACCAAACCGTCTTCAACCCTGACCCGCGTGATCTCCGCCTCGGCGTTGGTTTCTACTCGGATTGTCTGCCCCCGTTCGTGAGCGAAGTGCATCCGCCCTCGCACCCGAATTCGCTCTTCGGCCGAGACAGCACCCGGATCCTCGCCCTTCTCTGGGGCAGTAGGTAAATAAACGTCGCCGTCGAAGGCGATGATGGCGATCGGTTCACCGTTCTCCTCGGTTAGGTCCTCGAGAACATAGTTGGACGTCGTGACGACTGGTTCGGCCTCGGGCGAGAGCACCTTGACCTGCTGGGTCCAACTGTCACC
>JBFGIA010000116.1:0-6188 GCA_041577935.1 Gemmatimonadota bacterium
CCATTAGTTGCCATCGGGTCATGCCGGGCACTCTAGTGGGACTGCCGGTGTTAAGCCGGAGGAAGGTGGGGATGACGTCAAGTCCTCATGGCCTTTATGTCCAGGGCTACTCACGTGCTACAATGGCCAGTACAATGCGCTGCAAACCCGCGAGGGGGAGCGAATCGCAAAAAGCTGGTCTAAGTTCGGATTGCAGTCTGCAAGTCGACTGCATGAAGTCGGAATCGCTAGTAATCGCGGATCAGCAACGCCGCGGTGAATACGTTCCCGGGCCTTGTACACACCGCCCGTCACGCCATGGAAGCTGGGAGTACCCGAAGTCCGTGGTCCAACCCCTTGGGGAGGAAGCGGCCGAAGGTAAGCTTAGTGACTGGGGCGAAGTCGTAACAAGGTAGCCGTAGGGGAACCTGCGGCTGGATCACCTCCTTTCTAGGGAGTGCCGACGAAACGATAGGTACGGTCCTTTGGGACCCGCTGCCGATCGCGTCGCACCTAGAGTTGACCATTCGGCGTTCAGGCGGCACGATTCGGTTTAAGAGAGCCCTCCGGGAGATCACGGAGGTGTTCTAAAACGAGAGGGTTCGAGCCCCCGGTCGTGATTGCGGCCGGGGGTTTTCGATTTTGGTCAGGCTGATGAGTGCGTTGTCGGCTTGAAGCTCTCGGGATCGTACCCTTGTTCCCGAAGGATGCTCTCGATCTGTTCACGGTCCGTCGGCTCGAGTGCCGGCTCGCGGCTCAAGATCCACCCGTACTTCCGGTCCGGTGTCCCGATCACCGCCCAGCGGTAGTCGCTGTCGAGACCCAGGATCCAGTAGTCACCCCAGACCGGTCGGAAGAAGAGCAGCTTGAAAAAGCTCACCTTCAGCTGACTGTTTGAAGAGCCTTCCACGATGCGCGCCAACCCCTTGGACCGCTTCCGCTTTCCGTTCTCACGGTAGCACTGATTTGTGACGTCGATCTTGCCGTCGTCGCGAAGCGCGTAGCGCGCGGTGGTATCGCGCACGCAGTCGCGTTGGAACCGATTCGGAATGTGCGCGATCTCGTACCACAACCCGGCGTAACGCTCCAGGTCCACTCGATCGACGGATCGAACCGGCGTGCTATCCGTCTGAGCCCAGGCGCTAGCTGTGAGTAAGATCGTCACAGCAGCCGCGAAAGCGATCCGTCTCATGGGTTCGACCATATCGCTAAGGTTGCAGATCTTTCGACGGACTGATGTCGCTCACCGGATCCCGGGAACTGTTTTTTTAGCTGGCGTTGGCGGTGTTCGAAGATCCGTTTCAGGTCCGGCAGCACGAGCCTGCGAGCGACCAGCTCGCCGCCGGGCACCGCGAACTCTACTCTGTCCACGCATGAAGTGCCGCCTTCCGTTTCCTCGAACAGATGGGTGTGTACCCACCGTTTGTAGGGACCCGAGATCTGCTCGTCGACGAAGGATCGCGGCGGATCCCAGACGGTGATCTCGCTCACCCAATGCACCGGCACTCGGTGCACTCGGAGTTGATACTCGATCATCGATCCAGCCTCGACCGCCTCGAGGTCGGTCTTAATGGAGAAATCGAGCCAGGGCGGGGTCAAGAGCTGGAGGTTGGTCGGGTCGCCGAAGAACTCGAATACCGCGTCGCGCGGGGCCGGCAACCAAACCTCCGCTTCGAGGCGGTAGCTCGCACCGGGAAGCAGCGGTCTGATGCGTTCTTGGATGGCAGCGTCAAGTCGGTACATAAGGTAACTCGCTTTGGGTTGAAAACGGCGAAATCGGCATGGGCGGAGCGCCTCCGAGCCCGGCACCCCGCCCTTCCCGGCCGGGGGGTCGCTACTCGGCCGGTGCCGGTGGAAGCAGCACAGTGTCGATTACGTGGATCACGCCGTTGCTGGCGCCGATGTCGGTTTGCAGCACGGTCGCGTCGTTGACCGAAACGACACCGTCGTTGACAGCGATCGCCACATCATCGCCCTGCACTGTCGTGGCGGCGTCGAGCTGAATGACCTGTGCAGCTCTCACCTCGCCAGCGACCACGTGGTATGTCAAGATCGCCTGAAGCTGTGCCAGATTCTCAGGCTGCAGCAGCGTCTCGACTGTGCCCGCGGGCAGCTTGGCGAACGCTGCATCCGTTGGCGCGAAAACCGTAAACGGGCCCGGGCCACTCAGGGTCTCGACCAGCCCGGCCGCGGTGACCGCGGCGACGAGGGTTTCGAAATCACCGGCCGCGACCGCGACCTCGACGATGTTTGGTTGCGGGTCAAGACCGACCGGCCCGTCGCCGTCGTCGTCGCAAGCGACCACAGTGGTGGCCATGATCGCCACGGCCAGTGCAGCGGTCATAGGTTTTGATACACGCATTTCCCTGTCTCCTCCAGTTATTCAGTTAAGCGGTGAGCGAAGGCTGGACGTTCCAGCGCCGTTGAATTGCCCGCAGGGTGACGGCTTGGTAAATCGCGGCCAGCCCAACCAAGGAGTAGACGGCACGGCTCACACCGCTCGCGGACCCGAACAGCGCCGCGACTAGGTCAAACCCAAAGAGGCCAACGAGGCCCCAGTTGAGCCCGCCAATAACCAGCAGAATCGCAGCGGCGATATCGATCGTCTTCATGTTGAACCCCTTCGCGTCTAATAGAGTGCGTATGCCTTTGTTCAACTGTTGTTGAGGGAATCATATCATGACACGGGGCTCTTGTCAAGGTTTGTATAAGAAAACTCTTGACAAAGTTTGTACAATCAGCTAAACTCAAGCCATGGTTGAGGTGACAAAGAACACGGAAAAGCGTCACCCGATCCGGGTGGCTGCTGCCCGGGCCGGACTGACGCCCGGTCTGCTACGCGTGTGGGAGTCTCGGTACGGGGCGGTCGTGCCGGGGCGCACCGAGAAGGGTCAACGTCGCTACTCAGACGACGACATCGAGCAGCTGAGGCTGCTTCAGGCGGCTGTCGAGGGCGGCCGCCGGATCGGTGACGTCGCCTCCCTCGAGCGCGCTGAGCTCGAAGCGATCGTGCAAGAGGATCGACGCGAAACGACGCGGACGCTTGGTGTTGACCTCGGTGTTGTCGAAGGATCGGCTGGGATTCTCCGCGCGTGCCTAGACGCCGTGGAGCGGTCCGACGCCAAGCAACTACGGCACTCGCTCGACCGTGCGTTGCTCGGGCTGAGCGCTATCGAGGCGGTTCAAGAAGTCGTGAGTCCCTTGATGCGGCGGTTGGGCGACATGTGGGCCCAGGGTCGAGTCGACCCCGCCCACGAACACTTGGCCACGGTGATCGTTCGACAGGTCTTGGTCGATGCAGCGCTCAGTATCGGGCCGGCGAATGGCCATCAACGAATCGTGATCGCGACGCCCGCCGGCCAGGCGCATGAGATCGGGGCGCTGGAGGCGGCCTTGTGTGCTGCGGGTGAGGGATGGAGCGTGACGTATTTGGGCGCCGATCTCCCCGCTTCGGCGATCGGGCGTGCCGTACGTGATCGGAGCGCCAGAATGGTCGCGCTCAGCGTCGTCCACCCCGACGATGATCCAAAGTTGATCCCCGAGATCGAGGCGCTCCGTCGAGCGCTCGACGAGAACGTCGTGTTGGCGCTCGGCGGACATGCGGCAAAAAAGAATGCGGATCGGCTCCGCGCGGTGGGAGCGCTGGTCATGAACGACTTCGCCGATCTCCGTGACGCGATGCACGAAGTCAACGGTAGACGGTGATGAGGATTTCGCTTTAGGTTCGCGCGGACGTCGATTGACGGCACACAAGCGTCTGGAGGAACCGTATGCGACCCTCGCGTAACACGTGCATCTTTGTTGTGCTCATCGCGATTGTACTGAACAGCCCCTCCCTGTTGACAGCTCAAACCCGCGCAGTCGGCCCGTGGTGGCCGCATCCCGTGTGGGGACCGGAAGACCAGGCCGGAGCGTCCAACTGGATCACGCCGCAGAAGGTCCTGGCGGCGATGGAGCTCGTCTCCACCGGGATCGTTCACGACCTCGGTCAACCCTACGAGCAAGGCATGCCGCTGTTCGGTCAGCGGACCTACGCGCTCCACATCCCCGGCTCGCCTACGTATGAGCCGTTCGGCGAGAACAAACTCGTCGGTCACGACGAGTTCATTTGCGGGGAGCTCGGACAGGTGGGCACCCAGTTCGACGGGCTCGGTCACATCGGCACCCGGCTCGAGATGGGGGACGGGACGGTGAAAGATGTCTTCTATAACGGCATCCCGATCGACGAGATGCGCGGTGCGTACGGCCTGCAGAAGCTGGGGATCGAGCACATCAAGCCGATCATCACCCGCGGTATCCTGGTCGACATCGCGGGCTACAAAGGCGTCGATGTGCTGGACGAAGGCTACGAGGTCACAGTACAGGACGTGTTGGGCGCGCTCGCCCGGCAGGGGGTCGAGGAGACGGGCATCGCGGCCGGAGACGCGATATTCTTCCGCTACGGGTGGTCCGCGCATTGGAACGATCCAGCGCAGTACAATGGTGCGGTGCCCGGTATCGGGTTGGCGGTCGCAGCGTGGCTGATCGACAAGCAGGTGTCGATGATCGGCTCCGATACGTACACCAGCGAGGTCGTGCCAAACCCCGATCCCGATCTCGCCTTCCCCGTGCACCAGGAGCTCATTACCAAGAACGGGATCTTCAATCTGGAGAACCTGACGTTCGATGCTTTGGTGCGAGGGTCTAACTACGAGTTCTTGTTCGTATTCGCCCCCATTCCCTTTGTGGGCGGGACCGGCTCTCCGGGCCGGCCGATCGCCATACTGTGAGGTTCCATGATTGCTGACCGTTCTCGCCGCTTCGCGGAGAAGATCCTGGCCGATGCCGACATCGTCATCAATGGAAGTCGTCCCTGGGACATCCAGATCCGCGACGAGGCGCTCTACCAGAGGGTTCTCCTTCACGGTTCGCTGGGGTTGGGTGAGGCGTACATGGATGGGTGGTGGGACGTCAAACAGCTGGACGAGTTCTTCACGCGCGTGTTGGCGGCCGAGGTTGATCGTCGCGTGTCGAACAACGCAACTGATTTACTGGCCGACGCCAGGGCACGAGTCATGAACCTGCAGTCCCGCGGAAGATCTCGACACGTGGTCGAGGAGCACTACGACATCGGGAACGATCTCTACATGTCGTTTCTGGACCCGTACAATCAATACACTTGCGGTTTCTTCGAGGAGGGCGACGACCTCAACGCGGCCCAGGAGCGGAAGCTCGACACGATCTGCCGCAAGCTGGCGCTGTCGCCGGACGACCGTGTGCTCGACATCGGCTGCGGGTGGGGTGGATTCGCGCGCTTTGCGGCTGAGCATTATGGCTGTCACGTGACTGGGATCACGATCTCCGACCAACAACTCGAGTACGCGCGCAAGTTCTGTCGCGACTTGCCGGTCGATATCGTCAAGATCGACTACCGCGACCTGGAGGGCACCTTCGACAAGGTGCTCGTGTGCGGTATGATCGAGCACGTCGGCTACAAGAACTATGAGTCGTTGATACGCGCGGCACGGCGTGTGATGGCGGAGGACGGTTTGTTCCTGTTGCACACGATCGGCGCGAGTCGCTCGATGACCCGCGGCGAGCCGTGGCTCCAGAAATACATCTTCCCGAATTACATGCTGCCGTCGATTGCTCAGATCGGCGCGGCGGTCGAAGGATCGTTCGTGATGGAAGATTGGCAGAACTACAGCGCACATTACGACAAGACCCTGCTGGCCTGGTGGGAGAACTTCGATCGTCGGCGTGATGAGCACCTGGCGCGCTACGGGCGGCGCTTCTTCCGGATGTGGAAGTACTACCTGCTCTCGTCGGCGGGTACGTTTCGCTCGCGGCGCAATCAACTGTGGCAGATCGTGCTGTCCCCGACCGGAGTGCGCGGCGGTTACTCGCCTCTTCGGGACTGGGTGCCTGCGGTGAGCGCCGCGGCCACGACGTGACTCCGACCCAGGCGGTCATAAACGGTGGGATCGTTGTCGTGCTCCTGCTTATCTGTCTGTGGGCGCTCCAGCTAAAGACCAAGGACGCTGGTGTCGCGGACGTCGGATGGGCCTCGGGCCTCGGGTTTCTGGCGGTCTTCTACGCCGCGATGCTGGCTGACGGCCTTCCGGCACGGCGTTGGCTGGTGGCCGCGGTGGTGGCGGTCTGGTCGGTGCGACTGACGCGCTACATCGTCGTCGATCGTGTCCTGGCGCCCGAGGAAGACGGCCGGTACC
>JBFGIA010000117.1:0-6149 GCA_041577935.1 Gemmatimonadota bacterium
CCAGGAGGGTGGATGCATTGGCGCCCAGTGAGCCCGACGAAGTGGCAGCGGTCAACCACGAGGCGCCGGATTGGATCGTCCAGCTGAGGCTGCTGCCACCGTTGTTTGTCAGCGTGATCGATTCTGAAGTCGATGTCGAGCCGAAATCGACTGTCGACGGCGAAACGTCCAGATTTGGGGGCGAGGCGACCTCAACCGACAGCGTGGCGGTCGCCGCACCACCGTCAGATGAAAGAGCGAGTGTGGCTTGGTGCGTTCCGGGCGTCAGCCCCGAGCGATTGGGCGTCGCCAGGATCGTTATCGCACCGCCGGCGCTCAATGTTCCGGACGACGGAGTAACTGTCACCCAACTCGGTTTGGATATCGACCACGAGAACGAGCCGGTACCGGAGTTGGAGACTTGGAACAAGCCAGAATTCTGGGTCGAGCCGAGCGACACCAGCGACGGGGAGAGTCCCGCGACTCCCTGGCCTGGATTCTCTACGACGACCGAGACCGAGAAAACGACTTCGCCAAAGCTGACCTGGAACTGACCGGTGTGCGTGCCAACTGGTAGATCGGAACGATCGACCGTGACGGTTACCATCGCCTCGCCTGGCGACAACGTGCCGGATGTCGGCGTCGCTGATAACCATGGGGTCGGAACATTGATCTGCCAGGAGACGGTGGCGGTCGTGCCGTTTTGGAGCATGATCGGCAGGCTGCCGGTCTGCGGCGAGAAACTGAGCGAGGTGGCCGAAACAGAGATCTGCCCCTGGGGTGGGTCGCTTGGCCCGGAGGGGGCCGAGCTCTTCGAGCACGATAGGACTGCGCAAACCCCCACCGCCAGCACCCAGCTGGGACGTAGGCTGACCACTAACCTGGGAATTCTCAACGCGCCACCAATCATAGTCGACTTCAAAAGCCGCACCCTCTATGCCAGGCTACGACTTACGCCGCCTGGGCCGAGGGGTTCCCCGGGGCAATGGTAGCCGACTGCCGACAGTAGGTAAACCACTTCCGCTGGGGTGGAGAGCCACCACCACGCGTCCCCACGGCCCGGAGTGTGGTTTGCGACCCGATCTCGGCAACCTGCCAAGCGTCGTTCGGGGGTCGTTACTCGCCTGCGTGGCCGGTACGCGGACCGAAGGCGAACTTCCCCGACACCTATGAGTGGTATCGAGAACAGAGCGATGATCGGGATCCGCGGTGCGATTCAGGTCGGGGAGAATACGGTCGACGGGATCGAATCGGCGACCATCGAGCTGCTACGCACGATAATCGAGCGAAACAAGGTCGATCCGAACTCAACGATCGCTATCTGGATTACGCAGACCCCCGACCTGAACGCCGCCCATGCCGCTGCCGGGGCGCGTCGCCTGGGGTGGCTCGACGTGCCGCTGCTCGGTGCGCAGGAGATCGCGACCGAACGCGACCTGCCCCGGATCGTACGCGTCCTGATGTTGGTACCGGCGAACGCCGGCCAACCCCAAGCGGAACATTGCTACCTGGGTGCCGCGGCCGCACTGCGGCGTGACTTGATTGAGACCGGAAAGCCGCGATGATCGTGATACTAAAACCCGGCGTTTCGATCGAGACGATGGGTGAGCTGGTCGATTTCATCCAAGACCAGGGTCTGAGGATCGGGCGGATCGTGCGCGGCGATGGGCGCACCGTGATCGGGCTCCTGGGCGAAGAACAGCGCATCCCGATCGATCGACTACGTGCGTTCGAAGGCGTCGAGGACGTCGTGCCGGTGGAGCGCCCCTTCAAGCTCGTTGGTCGCGAGCTGCAACCGGAGGATACGGTGGTGCAGGGTCGTGGGTTCGCCATCGGCGACGGCGGTTTCACAGTCATGGCCGGGCCGTGTGCTGTGGAGTCGGAGTCACAGATCCTAGAGTGTGCGCGTTTTCTCAAGGCGCAGGGCGTGAACGTCCTGCGCGGCGGGGCCTATAAGCCTCGAACATCCCCGTACGCGTTTCAGGGAATGGAGGTCGAGGGGTTGGAGCTGTTGGCCCGTGCGCGCGAGGAGACGGGACTCGCGATCATCACCGAGGTGGTGAGCGCCGAGGATGTCGAGAAGGTGGGTGAGTTCGCGGACATCCTTCAGGTCGGCTCACGCAACATGCAGAACTCTCGTCTTCTTCGCCGAGTCGGCAAGAGCGATCGACCGGTGTTCCTAAAGCGCGGGCAGAGCGCGACTTTGGAAGAGTTTCTGCTCGCCGCTGAGTATGTTGTGGCCGAGGGGAACGCCAACGTGATGCTGTGCGAGCGCGGAATCCGGACGTTTGAACATTACACGCGGAACACCCTCGACATCGCTGCTGTGCCGCTGCTCAAGCAGTTGTCACATCTACCCGTTGTCGTCGATCCGAGCCACGCCACCGGTCGGCGCGATTTGGTGGCACCGTTGGCGGTCGCCGCGTTGGCGGCTGGTGCCGATGGAGTCATGGTCGAGGTTCACCCCGATCCGGAGAACGCGCTTTCGGATGGCCCGCAGAGTCTCACGTTCGAGCAGTTCACAGAGATGATGGGCGATTTGATCCGGGTCCGGGAAGCGTTGAGACCGCACCTGGCCGAGGTATGAATCGGGTGAAGCTGGGACCGGTCGGACGCGTCCGGTCGCGGGTTCGGGTACCCGGCGACAAGTCGATCAGCCATCGTGCTTTGGTATTCAACGCGATCGCCGAAGGTACGGCGACGGTGCGCGGGCTGGCTCCGGGAGCCGACGTCGGAGCGACCCTCGATGCGCTCAAAGCGTTGGGCGTGATAATCGAGCGTTTGGGCGACGACGCTGTCCGAGTGACCGGAGGCGCCAGTTGGCGCGCAGAACGTTCGATCGATTGCTGCAACTCAGGAACCACCGCCCGACTGTTGCTGGGGTTACTGGCCCCGCGGGCGTCGGCGCCGGTCACGTTGATCGGAGATCGAGCGCTGTCGCGACGACCGATGAGGCGGGTGGTTGAACCGCTACGTCGGATGAGCGCCGAGATCGAGCCCACAGACACGTTGCCGCTAACGATCACCGGTCGGCGGCTGACCGGTGTTGAACATCACCTCGATTTCGCCAGCGCCCAAGTCAAAACCGCGTTACTACTGGCGGGCCTGGCAGCCGATGGGTCGACTGCGGTAATCGAGCCCGCCGTTAGCCGTGACCATACCGAGCGACTGTTGGCTGCGATGGGCGCGTGCATCGAGACCCGCAAAACGGAAGCCCGCGTACGGGCCGGGGAACTGAACGCACTGGATATCGACGTGCCGGGAGACTTGTCGTCCGCGGCGCCATTTCTGGCGCTGGCTGCGGCGCGCGAGGGTAGCGAGATCGTCGTCGAGGGGGTCGGGCTCAACCCGACTCGCACTGGGTTCCTGGATCTCTTGCGGGCATTCGGGGCGAAGGTCGAGGCGACGGTTACAGTGAGCGGTCCGGAGCCCTACGGTGAGGTGCGGGTGACAGGGGCGGAGCTTTCGGCGATCGACGTGGGGCCCGAGATCGTTCCGAGGACGATCGACGAGTTGCCGTTGGTCGCGGTGGTTGCTACCCAAGCCGAGGGTCTGACGCGCGTTCGCGGAGCCAGCGAGCTGAGGGTCAAAGAGAGCGATCGGATCGCGGCCATCGGCGATGGCTTGGCACGCATGGGGGCCAACATCGAGATCGCTGCCGATGGTTTCGACATCCGTGGTCCAACAGGGCTCGAGGGAGCGCAATTGGACGCCATGGGGGATCATCGGATCGGGATGGCTTTGGCGATCGGGGCCGCGCTGGCGACTGGCGGCAGTTCGCTCGATGGTGCCGCGTGGATCGACGTCTCCTACCCGTCCTTCCTGGCCGACTTTGCGTCATGCCTAGGGGCTTCCGCTCGTGTCTGAGGCCAAGTCCAGCTACCGTTTGGCAATCGTCGGCTGGCCGGTGAGGAGCAGCTTGAGTCCGCAGTTGTGGGAGACGATGGGTGAGCGACGCAGCCTGGAGATCGAATACCAAAGGTGGCCTGTAGAGCCTGGAGACGAAGCAGCTTGGGAGGCGGTCTGGGAATCTGACCTCGATGCGTTCAACGTGACTGCACCATACAAGGAAGCCGCGGCCGCGCGTTGCGACCGGTTGTCTGCGGCCGCCGAGCGAATCGCATCTGTGAACACCGTGATCCGTAAGTCCGGTGGCTGGCGGGGTGAGACGACCGACGGCTACGGGTTCCTGCGCAGCTTGGAGGAGGCCGACGTTCCAGTCGCGGGTCAACGGATCGCGCTGTTGGGGACTGGTGGCGCAGGACGCGCCGTGGCGCGCGCGGCCACCGATTCCGATGCTCGTGTCACGTTCGTCAGCCGCGCGCCGGAGCGGGTGGTGATCGGATGCGAGGATTGCGACTGCGTCGGTTGGGATGCGCTCGACCTGTTGGAGTTACCGACGCTCGTCGTCAATGCGACCCCGCTTGGCCGGCAGTTTGGCGATGAACCACCGATACCCTACCGCGCTTGGTTTCCGAGCGCGGCGGCGGTGGATCTAAACTACGATCCGTCGGTCACTCGATTCCTGGAGCTGGCGGCGAACGAGGGAGCACGCGCGATCAACGGCGTCGGAACGCTCGTTCACCAGGCGGCGTTGGCAGCTGCGCTGCTGATCGACGCCGATCCGCGCGCGGCTGCGGTTTACGCCAACGACTTTCAAACCGCTGCACACGAGGAGCGAGCGTCCCGATGTTGAGGTACATGACCGCCGGCGAATCGCACGGTGAGGAGTTGATCGGGATCCTGGAAGGCATTCCGGCAGGGCTTTCGCTATCACCGGACGACATCGATGGGTACTTGTGGCGGCGCCAGGGAGGGGTCGGGCGCGGAGCTCGCATGAACATCGAACGCGATCGCATACGCATCGTGTGCGGCCTGTGGAAAGGCGAGACGACGGGGGCGCCCATCGGTCTGTTGATCCCCAATCGGAGTCAGATCCCGCATGATAAACAGCCGCCGCGAACTGTGCCGCGGCCCGGACATGCCGATATGACCGGAATGTTGAAGTACGGTTTTGACGACGCCAATCCGGCGATCGAGCGGGCCAGCGCACGAGAGACGGCGATGCGAGTCGCGCTCGGCGCGGTCGCGCACACGTTCTTGCGCGTGTTTGACATCGCCGTCGTCGGTCATGTCGTTGTCGTCGGTGGTGTACAAGCGTCACCGGATCGATCGGATTGGGGAGAGCTCGTCGCGGAGCGCGATCGTTCGCCGCTCTATTGTGCTGACCGATCGGTGGAAGAGGAGATGTTGTCCAAGATCGAGGCTGCGCGAGAGCGAGAGGAAACGCTGGGTGGGGTGGCGGAGGTGGTGGCGCTGGGCGTGCCGCCGGGGCTGGGCTCCTATGCGCAGTGGGATCGCCGGCTCGAGGCATCGCTCGCTCGGGCGATTCTGTCGATTCAGTCGGTCAAAGCGACATCGATCGGCGACGGAACCGAGACGCCGCTGGACTTCGGTCGCGATGCCCAAGATGAGCTCTTCTGGCGGGATGGTGTCGTCCGGCGGACGAATCGCGCCGGCGGGATCGAGGGCGGGATTTCGAACGGGGAGCCGATTGTCGTCAAAGCATTTTTCAAGCCGATCGCTACCCAACGGCGACCATTGCGGTCGGTTGATCTGACCACCGGTGAGGAGACCGAATGCCGCTACATCCGGTCGGACACACTGATCGTCCCGGCGGGCAGCGTGGTGGCCGAAGCGATGGTGGCGTTGACGATCGTCGAAGCGATGCTCGACAAGTTCGGTGGAGATCAGTTGGACGACACGCGGTCGGCGTTTGACCGCTACGTGGAACGAATCCCGTGGAATGCTCCAGTGCCTCCGGACGCTTTGCGCGCTGCGCCCGCGCCGCCACCCGAACCCGTCGAGGCTCCGGCAGAGGAGGTCTAGCTTGAGCGACGTCAGCTCGACCAAAGTGTACCTGGCGGGTCTGTCGGGAGCCGGCAAGACGGCCGTAGCCGAACAGATCGCGGGCTGGCTTGGATGGCCGGTTGTCGATCTCGATCGCGAGGTCGAGCGTGCCGCTGGGTGTACCGTCGCGGCGGTGTGGCGAGCCGAAGGCGAAGCCGGTTTTCGGCGCTTGGAGCAAGCCGCGGTCGAGCATCTGGTGGAGCACCCGGGCCCGGTGGTGGCTGCGCTCGGCGGCCGCACGCTCGAGCACCCCCCCAGTC
>JBFGIA010000118.1:0-5848 GCA_041577935.1 Gemmatimonadota bacterium
CGGGTGGCGACGGCGTTCACCGACCCCCAACGCAAGCGTCGCGAGGACCCCGGCCGGCCCGAGGTATGTAACGTGTTTTCGTGGCACGGGTACTTTTCCGATTCGACCACGATCGATCGGGTCGAACAACAGTGCCGAAGTGCCGACATCGGCTGTTACGAAGACAAGATGCTCATGGCCGATGTGTTGAGCGAAACGTTTGCACCGATGCGGGAGCGAGCCGCCGAATTGCGATCCGATCCAAGTCAGTTGGCCGAAGTTCTGGCCGCGGGACGTGACGCGGCCCAGAAAGTGGCCCGAGAAACGATGCGCGAGGTACGCGAGGCGATCGGCCTATGGCAGACGTCGAATCGACCGGTCACAGCGTAAAGCTCGAGACCCTCGACTTCGAGGGGCCACTCGATCTGTTGGTCTATCTCGTGAAGAAGAACGAGGTGGACATATACGACATCCCGATAGCGCTTATTACCGAACAGTTTCTCGAGTACGTCGAGGCGATGACGCGAGAAAAGCTAGAGAGCGCTGGCGAGTTCCTCCTGATGGCGGCGACGTTGATGCGCATAAAGGCTCAGATGCTGCTCCCGCAGCCAGATTTGGACGACGAGGAGTTGGAGGATCCGCGGCGCGAGTTGGTGCTGAAGATCATCGAATACCAGCAGTTCAAGGAGATCGCCGAACACCTCCGGGACCATGAATCATCGCGTCGTCTGTTGTTCAGCCGGGGATACCGGGAATGGCTGGCGGAGGACGAGGCGCGAGCCGAGGAGGAACCCGCCAATCGAGCCACACTCGGCGATCTGTTGCGGGCTTTTGCCAACGTCATGGAGCAAGCGGCCCGGGACCGGGTTCACCACCTAGAGCCGCTCGCGGTCACGATCGAGGAGAAGGTCGATTTCATTCGAGGTCGACTGCGGCGAGATGGTCGGAGTTCGTTCCGCGAGCTATTCGTGGTGGGTGAGCCCCGGTCCCATTGGATCGTGACTTTTGTCGCCATGCTGGAGATGGCTCGTGAGGGCGAGATCCGCCTGCGGCAGGCCGAACGGTTCGGCGACATCAACGTCTTCGTAGGTGAGGGATTCAAGAAATGACGGATGCAAGCGCTGCTCCCACCGGGGCGGTTCTCGATACCAAACACATCGTAGAAGCGCTGTTGTTCGCTGCTGACGAGCCGCTCACGCCGGGGCAGTTGGCGGACTTGATCGAGGAGACGACGCCGGCGATGATCGAAGATATCGTCCGCAACCTGGAGACGGACTACGCTCTGCAGCGCAGGGCGTTCGGCATCAAACGCATTGCCGATGGATTTCAAATCGTTACCCGGTCGGATTACGCAGGTTGGATCGAACGGCTCCGTGCGGCGGCGCCGCGTCCGCGTCTGTCACGGCCCGCGCTCGAAACGCTGGCGATCATCGCCTACAAGCAGCCCGTAGCAAGAGTCGAGCTCGAGTCGATCCGGGGCGTGTCGGTCGACGCCGTTCTGAGGACACTTCTGGAACGCGGTCTGGTTCAGGTCGCTGGTCGGGGAGAGGGGCTCGGTCGGCCACTCCTGTACCGCACTACGGGCCACTTTCTCGAGTACTTTGGTTTGCCGGGCCTGGATGCACTCCCCAAGCCGGAAGAGCTGGAGGTTCTCTTCGCCGATCGTGAGCGCCAGGAGGAGTTGGAGTTCGACTCCGGGGACGCGGTCGCCGAGGAAGTTGAGTGAGCGTTCGCCTCCAGCGTTATCTCGCCCAAGCCGGAATTGCGTCCCGCCGCAAGTGCGAGGACCTGATCGCGGCCGGGCTGGTAGCCGTGAACGGTCGTGTCGTTACGCAGCCGGGGACTGTCGTCGGGCCCTCCGACCGGGTCACCTATCGAGGCGAGATCGTGGAGGTCGAGTTTGGGAACGGCACGCGATCTGTTCCGAGGTGTCTGCTGTTGAACAAGCCGGCTGGGGTGCTGACCACGCGCCGAGATCCCGGAAGGGGCAAAACAGTGTACAGTTTCATCCCCGAGCCCGATCGTGGTCGACTGATCTACGTGGGTCGATTGGATCGCGATACGGAAGGCGTTCTGCTGTTCACGACTGACGGCGAGTTAGTGCACCGATTGACTCATCCGCGGTGGGGTGTCAAACGTGTCTATCGAGTCGACGTCTCGGGGCGGTTCGACATGGCTCGGCTGGCGGCGGGATCGGTGCGAGGACTCGAATTGGATGATGGCATGACTGGACCCTATCGGGTCCAGCGCCTCGGCGGCAGTCGATCGTCGCCGAGTGATCATTGCACGATTGAGCTGGAGTTGTCGGAGGGCCGCAAGCGTGAGGTGCGACGTATCATCGCCGCCTGTGGAGGTCGCGTCGAGCGACTCGTGCGCACTCAGTACGCGTTCCTGGAGGCATCGGATCTGGCATCGGGTCAGTGGCGTTGGTTGGATCGATCAGAGGTGGAGAAGCTGATGGCGTTGGTAGGTTTGGGTCGCGGCAACGAGAACCTGATGACGGGGCAGGATGGATCTTAAGGATCGCAGGGTGCTCATCCTCGGCGGATGGGGATTGGTGGGAAGAGCGATCGCCAGGGCGCTGATCCGGGAGGCACCAGAAACGGTCGTGATCCATTCGCTTCGGCGCAACGAAGCCGAGGAGGCTGTAGCGGCACTTAGGGCGCGATTCGCGTCCGACGGCGTTGGGTTCGAGCCCGCCTGGGGCAATGTTTTCGTACGTGACTCGCTGAAGGACGAAAACCGGACCGCACTGCTCGTGGACCGATCCACGCGCCGTGCGATCATTGACGACACCATGAAGGAGCTCAGTAGCGAGATCCTGTCCGAGGCCTATCTGTATCGGTTGCTGACGGACTCACGGCCCCACGTGGTCATCGACTGCATCAACACCGCAACGGCGTTTGCATACCAGGATGTTTTCTACAGCGTGCGCCGAGTGCAAAACGTGGTGGCCCGCGTCGACGCCGGTACGGCTGGTGCCCAGGAGCTTTCTGACGTCATCGAGCAGCATCTGACAACGCTCTCGCTTCCACAGTTGATCCGGCACGTCCAGGTTCTCAGGGCGTCGCTCAAGGCGGCCGGGACGTCTTTCTATTTGAAGGTGGGGACCACGGGTTCGGGGGGCATGGGGTTGAACATCCCGTACACGCACTCCGAGGAGAAACCAAGCCGCGTCCTGCTAACCAAGTCGTCGATCGCCGGCGCTCACTCGATGCTGCTCTACCTGTTGGCTCGTACGCCGGATGCGCCAATCGTGAAGGAGATCAAGCCGAGCGCTGCGATCGCCTGGAAACAAATCGGAGCTGGTCCGGTGACCGTGGGTGGACGGCCGATACCGCTCTACGACTGCGAGACTGATCGTGCCGTCGAGGTCAGCGCAGCGATAGCCGACGATGCGGCCGGCTGGACTCCGGTGCGGGGCGGTGAGGGGGAGCAGGCGCTGCTCGAGTCGGTTTTTATCGATACCGGGGAGAACGGAGTCTTCTCTTGCGAGGAGTTCGAGACGGTGACCGCACTCGGGCAGATGGAGTTCGTCACGCCGGAGGAGATCGCCGCCGATGTCATTGCTGAGATCAAGGGTGGCACCACGGGTCGTGAAGTGGTCGCCGCGCTGGACGGTTCGACGCTCGGACCAACGTATCGAGCTGGCGTCATGCGCCACCGAGCGCTCGAGCAGATGCGGGAACTGGAAGCCGATACCGGATTCGAGTCAGTGGCGTTCGAAATGCTGGGTCCGCCACGGCTGTCGAAGCTGCTTTACGAAGCCGCTCTGCTGAGGCGGGCTCGGGGCAGTCTCGAGGCGGTGGCAAACAGCGATCCAGAAGAAATGAGCGCCGCGTGCGCTGAGATCGTCAACCAGGATACGAAGCTGAGATCGCACATTCTATCGATCGGGCTTCCGATCCGATTGCCGAGCGGCCGGTTGATCAGGGGGCCCGAGATGAAGATCCCGGTGTATTTCGAAGAGGCCCGCGAAGCGCTGACGCCGGAGAGCATCGAGCGCTGGGCTGAGGCGGGCTGGGTTGACCTAGGGCCAGCCAACCTCGAGCGATGGCGGGAACGAGCGCGTTTGATCATCAGTGAGATCGAAGGCCAACCAGCCGACACCTCGTCGGAGGTGTTTGAAGATCGTGCGTATTGGACGCCCGCGGACGATCTTCCGATCGGTCGAGTGGCGGCTTGGATCCTAGGTGTTGAGGAGCTGGGTACGCGCGGGAAGGCGCTATGACGGATTCGACGACCGCGATCACAAGAACTTCAAGAACCGCGGCCGTGGATGAGCGCTTGGTTGATTTGGTCGCTCGAGCCGCGGGTCAAGACGCGCGTGCCTTTCGCGATCTCATATCCGCATATCAGGACGCTTTCTACGCGCTGGCGCGGAGGTACACGGGGTCACACGAAGACGCCAACGACGTGCTGCAAGAGGGCTTCGTGAAGGTGTATCAAAACCTGGCTGGGTTATCCCGACCGGAGGCGTTCTTCCCGTGGGCCCGAAGGATCATGGTCAATACCGCCCTGGACCATCTCCGTCGCCGGCAGCGGTCGGCTGCGGTCGAGTCTCAATCACCCGAGGGGTTCGAGGAAGGCTTTGCCGATTACCGGTTCGAATCACCTGATCAGCGGGTCGAACACCGCGAGTTCCTGCTGAAACTCGAGCGGGCGATCGCCGTGCTCCCACCGCGGCAGCGGGAGATCGTGGTACTTCACGATATCGAGGGCCTGTCGACTGAAGAGGTGGCTCGGAAGTGCGGTTGCCCGCCAGCGACGGTTCGGTCCAACCTGTTCTACGGGCGTGAAAAATTGCGCCGCATGCTCTCTAAACACCGCTGAGATGCCTTGCCGGGTGGGGTCACGATGATGCGCTTGAACGTCGGCTCGGGGTTTGCGTCTAGGTAGTGGAGTCCGAAACGGAGGAATCGCGACGCATGAGTCAAACCCAGCACCTCGATCAGGAGACGCTGTACGAGCTTCTCGACGGACGGCTCGGTCCGGTCCGCGCGCGGCGCGCCGAGGTGCATCTGTGGAGGTGTGAGGCGTGCCGAATGCAGCACGAAGAGTGCAGTGCGTTGTTGAGCTCGCTGCGCTGGTATGGTGCCGATCCGCCAAGGCCACCGATTGGGTACTGGGATTCCTTTTGGGCGCGTTGGCCGATCGTCACTCGCACCGCATCACGAGCGACGCACTGGATGGCTCCCGCCCTCGGTATGGCGGCTTCAGTCGTGCTATTGATCGGTGTGTGGTGGGGGGCCCGCAGCGAGCCCATGGAATCAGAACCGCCGGTTCCGACGGTCGCCTTCGACAGTGGCTGGGAGGACGATTACGAGTTCTTCGAGCGAGCCACGGTTGCAGTCGGCAGCGTCGATCCGTTGTCCAAGGGCGTCATCCTGGCGAGTCTCGCCGAAGCACCATGAACTCCCTAAACCCGGATAGAAACAGGCAGCTGCTAGCGCTGCTGGTGATCGCTTCGTGCCTGACCGGCTGTCGAGAGACACCCGAGGAGCCCCAGGTAGCGCTGCGACTCCACTACAAGGTGGGCGACACCCTCTACTACGAGTACACCGCTAAGGGTACCGCGACTTACCCGGATACGGTCACCGCAGATAAGACCACAAAAACGTACGAACGGCATCTGCGGGTTGACGAAGTCGCGACGGACTTAACGCCGAGCGGTAACTATCTGCTCGCATGGACCTATCATCTACCGGCCAAAGTCGAAGACGGCGTGGATCAGGAACCCAGCGACATCACGATCAACCTCGAGATCAGTCCTCAGGGTAGGATCATCGACGTCACCAACCTCGAGACCGCGAAGACCCTGTTTCACGATATGGATTTCCGTACCTACTTGGAGCAGACACAACCGGTC
>JBFGIA010000119.1:0-5804 GCA_041577935.1 Gemmatimonadota bacterium
CACTGGCAAACAATACCGCCCGCCACGGATGCCCAGCGTACACCTGGCCCCAACCCGGTAGAAGGAAGGCCCGAATCGCCGCGTTGCGAGGGTTCTTCGGGAGCGCGTCCACGCTCGGGACCTTGGATAGCTCTTCGGGTCCCCCAGCCTCGCGGAACCGCGGTGCAAGCAACGGAATTGTATCCGCCGGGGCGGCCCCCAAGTCCATCGAGTCGATCGGAACCGGTTCGGACGGCCGAATCTCTTGTGCGGTCGCCGATCCCGCTGTCATTACTGCCAGCAGACCCGTCGTCGCGATCAACCAACGCACTCGCGAAGGGCTCACACTCGAAATCATTCTTCCCCGCTCAGCGGTGTGATGGAGCGTCTGCAAGATCGGCAACCACCGTTCATGGTACAACCCGAGACCAATACCATCTGTTCCAAGACCCGCGAGCAACCCAACTGCTGACGATGGCGGGAACGTGTGGGAATCGAACCCACCTCGGACGCGGCACGCGCGCCCGATGACGGTTTTGAAGACCGCAGGGGCCACCAGACCCCATCCGCTCCCCAGTACGACCGATGCGAGGTCGGTCCAGCGCAGCGCTCGATCACTAAGGTAGAAGCCGGTCGATCATCAGCAACCGGTTGTCCAAATCGTACCACGGGGCTAGTTTCGCCCCACATCGTTTGTGCTTTGAACAGAATTGAAACGGGGGGATGCAGACACGATGGAACCAAAAACGCTGCGCGATATGGAAACAGGAGATACGCTCATGCTGGCGAGCGAGATCCAAGAACGGACTATCGTCAGCCAGGTGTACGAAAAGGTCGACGACACCTCTGTCAGGCACGTCGAGAACGAAAGCGTGCGACAGCTTCCCGCCGACGAGCTCGTCTATCCCTTCGAGCCCGGCTACGCCGCCAAACTGGTTTAGTTCCCGCGGACGCCGGTCACGAGCCGGCGTCCCAAGCTCCACTTACAGATACTGGTCCAAGTAGCGTAGAACACGGCGCACGGTAATTGCGTTGAACGGGAATACGCCGCTCGTGTAGTGCCCCCACGGCACTACGACCACTCGGTGTGGCAATCCGTATTGTCGGAAAGCGCGGTGGAAGCGCTGCGATAGATCGTACGGAAACGTGAGATCGTAGCGACCGGTGAGCAGCAGCGTGTGGGTCCGCCTAGAGACCTGACCCACGAAATGGATGGGGCTGATCGGCGCCCAGAAACGACGTACTGCGGCTTGCGAGCAACGGGCCTGCAGTTCGGCCCTGACATGTCGAGTCGAGATTCCGCGCCATACGACATCCCCGAAGTAGCTCGAGACATGGTGCAAGACGCCGACCTTGAACGCTGGCTCCTGCGCCAGCGCCAAGAAGCCGATGCACGACCCCAAGCTGGTGCCGACGATGCCGATCTGATCGTGTCCCCGCTGTTCGAGCCATGCCCGTGCGCGACGAACGTCACTCACGGCTTGCTGGCTTACGCGCAACGTGCGACCGATGTTGGCGCTGACCGCCATATCGGCTCGAATGCTATCGTGCGGACTTCGCTCCTCGTGGTACGGCAGCGTCAGCCGAGCCGCCGTGATCCCACGTTCGGCCAACATCCGGCACAATCCGACGTGGCTATCGGCGTCGGCATTCCATTGCGGCAAGACGAGCATTGCGCGTCGCGTCGGCTGACGGCTCGTGAACAATCGCAGCGACGCCCAGTTGGCGCTCGCGTGGGGCATACGCACCGCGCTCGGAAATCGAACTCGATCATCGCCGTATTCCTCGACGACCGGGGGTGCTCCCGGGTCGACGTAGAAGCGAGCGGGTGTTTCGACGACGTCACGCGCCCACTGGAGAAGAGCCCTGGCCGGATCGCGTACTGGTGGGAGCGGCGGATCGAGGTGCTCCAACCCCCAATCGAAGTCGTACGGTCGGCGCTCCGCATCGCGCGCCGCCAGGCGTCGTTCGAGCTGGTGCATGAGCGAACCGATCACGGCTTTGACATCGATCTAGCCTACGGGCATTGTCTGGCCACGGCAGGCCACAAGACGTTCGATCGTTTCGCCAACCTTGTTATTCGGAGTCGACGCGCCAGCAGTCATCCCGATGTCGATCGGACCCGGCGGGAGCCAATCTTCGGTCCGTTCCTCTTCGTCCTGGCCAACCGGTTTGTGCCGGATCGAGTTCGGTCCTTCGATGCACGATGAGTCATCGATGTGATAGGTCGGTACAACGGCTTGGCAGATCGCGGTTAAGTTATTGGTGTTGCTTGAGTTATAACCCCCCAAGACAATCATCAGCTGGGGTGGGTTGAGGAGCAGCTCCTCGACCGCGTCCTGGCGTTCTTGGGTCGCCGAACAGATGGTGTCGAGCGCCCGATAATGATCATCGAGATCGGTTTCGCCGTAACGGTCGATCATCGCCAACCGGAACATCTCGGCGACGGCCTCGGTCTCGCGCATCAGCATCGTCGTCTGGTTTGCGATTCCGACGCGCTCGAGGTCAACCTCAAAGTCGAACCCGGGGCTGGTGGCGTTCACGAATCGCTCCCGGAGCGCGGTCGCATCGCCCCCATGACGAACGAAGTCGGTCACCAATCCAGTTTCTTCGAGATCGCGAACCACCAAGTACGCCCCGTCAGCGTACTCCAACGCCCGCGAGGCGGTTGCCTGCGTCTCTTCGTGGTAGTACTTGCCGTGAATAATCGCCGTGTACCCGTCCTGCGCGAACCGCTCCACGGTTTTCCAGACGAGCAGCACCGACCCGCAGGTGGTGTCTACGAGAACGCACCCGATGTCTCGGAGCCTGCGCATGACGTCGGTAGGCGCGCCAAAAGCCGGCAGCAAGACGACGTCTTCTTCGGTCAGATCTTCATACGACACATCTTCGGCATAGCTGCCCGTGAGGAACCCGATTCCGTTCGCCAACATCTCTTTGTTGACGTGCGGGTTGTGAATCAGCTCGCCGGTCAGGAACAGACGCCGGTCCGGGAATCGCTGGCGCGTCTCGTACGCGTACTGAACCGCCCGGTCCACCCCGTAACAGTTGCCAAACTCCTGCGCCAAGCGAATCGTCATGTCCTCGACATCCAGGCGATGGCCTGCTGCGACGATTCGTTCGACCAGGTCGGAGTGGTAGGCGTAGGCAAGATCGCCCGCCACTTCCTGCTTGAGGCCAAACCCCTTGCGATAATAGAGCTGCTCTTCACCAATCAGTTCGGTCATGATTGGCGAAAGCTAGGATCGCGGGGACGGTCGCGCACCACCGCCAGCCGGGCCGACCCCCTCCCTGGCCGACCCCAACATTCACTACAGGCGTGCGATTCGCCCCCGCAAAGGACAGCGCCCAGCCGCTCCGCTCCCCCGGTGAGTCCGAGCGCCTGACGAGGCCCTTCGCAGGTGTCGAGCCAAGACCTCCCCGGGGCGCTGTGCTAGGCTCTCAAAGCTTTGCTATATAATGGCTTACGGGCTTCGATACAGGAGCCGGGGACGACGTTCGGAGCGCAGTCCGCGACGAGAATCGTCAATCGGCCGACGGCTCACCGTCAGCCGGCACCACCGGTTCCGGTAGCCGTGCGCACGGAAACGACCAGTTGGAAAGTCGCGCATCACGGGTCAAGAGGATGATCTGATGGGTGGCACCGACCCGCTCGAGCATCCGTTCGACCCGAGCCAAGCGGCGATCGTCAAAATGCAAAAACGGATCATCAAGAATCAGCGGCAACGCCCGATTGGCGGCCATTGTCTCGACCACCGCCACGCGCATGGCGAAATACAGTTGGTCCCGTGCTCCGCGACTCAGGCTGCCAGCCGGCACCGCGACCTTCTCGATCCCCGCGACGGTTACCTCGAACGACCGCGGGTCGATCGTCACGCCGCTGTAACGGCCATCCGTCAGTTGGCCGAACAACTCTCCGATCCGGTCCTCGAGTCGACCCGTCATTATCGTCACGAACTCGTCTCGACACGTGGCCAGAGTAGTGTAGGCGAGGCGATGCGCGTCGCGCTCGATCGCGACTCGCTGGGCGGTTTCATCGAGCTCCTGGACGCGTGCTTCTAACTCTCGTGGATCATCCAGCGCAGGCGGAAGATCGGCCAGCTTTCGCCGCAGCTCGAGCTCGCGCTCGACGAGCTCACTTCGCTCGTCCTTGAGTCGTCGGCGCTCAGCGGCGAACCGCGGCTCGAGCTGCTCGTCTCCGTCGAGAAACGGGTGCTCCTGCAGGATCTTTCGTCGCTCGAGGCGCAGGACATCGAGCGTCTTCTCTCCGATCTCACGGCGCTCCTGGTCGAACGCCTGATGGTCTCCGAGCGCAGCCCGCGCTTGTTGCATGCCGTCGAGCTCGGACTTCAACTGTTGAGCGCGATCATACCGCTCGCGCTCGACATCGATGTCAACAGCATCCGGGTCGAGCGAGGTAGCCTCGGCTATCGCGCGGCGCCGGGCCTCGAGCCGACCGGCTCGCGTCTTGATCGTCCGCTCGCTTTCCTCGAGCTCGTGGATCTTCGCTCTTCGATATCGCACACTCCAGCCGTAGGCGCTCAGCACGAGCAACCCGGCCACAGTCACCGCACCGAACAAGCCGATCGACCCTCCAGCGAGGATGCCGACCACTCCACCGACCAGGACCGCTCCACCGGCGCCCCCCAAGAACTTCAGTTGACGAGCTTGTGGCGACGTCTCGCGCTGCGCCGCCCGCAACTCCTCGAGCGCGCGATCGCGTTCCTTGGCCAACCTCCGGAGATCACCCAACTGAGTGGTAAAGTCAGCCTCCTGGCGCAGGTAACCGACCAACGGCTGCAGCTCTTTGGTCTTCTCTCGGACAGCTGCTTCCCAATCGGTGATTCGACCGATGGCTGTTTCCAGCTCTTCACGACGCCGTTGTGCGTGTTCTTCCTCCTGCCGGATCTCACGCAGCCGGCGGATCGCCGTCTCGATTACCGCTCGCGATTCGCGCTCGGCGTCGATCTCTAGCAGCCGTGATCGGTTAGTCGCCAGCTCCGTCTCGAGTTGGTCTCGCGCCCCCCGCGCGCGCTTCGCTCCGGCTTGACGGCGCATCGTGTCCCGTCGATCGGCTGCTAGCGCCTCCAGCTCCCGCGGTTTCTGTTTGGCGATCCTCGCGGGGTCGGTGATGTCGGCTTGAGTGAGGCGATAGTAACCGGCTTCGAGCGCTTCCATCGCGGCCCGGAAGTCAGCCCGCTCGCTACCCGACAGGAGTCTCAGCAACTCGGTCTCGATCGGTCGCACGGTGAGCCCGCCCGGACCGACGTACGCCGTCTGCAAAAACACCTCCGGATTCGCAAAACCGAGTAGCCGTCGCAACTCCGTGTCGTACCGTTCCCGATCCGCGGATCGCCCGCGCGGGTTGGGCTGTCCCTCCCAGCGGCCTTCGATCGAGATCTGACCCGTCGCCTCGTCCAGCTGATGCCATTCTACCACTACTGACTGGGTCTCGAAGTTGCGCGCGATGACGCATCGCGTGCGGCCACCGAGCACCCACTCCTGTTGGACCCGAAACGGCCCACCACCCCAGGGGTTCCGCGTCGCTTCACCCTCTTTGTCCCGAAAACCGAACAGACCCCGGACGATGGCTGACGCCAACGTCGACTTGCCGGCTTCGTTGGGCGCCAAGACGATGCTGCCCGGGTGCGAGGCAGGCTGGAACGAGAAGTCTCGCAACCGGCCAAATCCCTCAACTCGCAATCGGACCAGCCTGAGGTCGAGTCGCTCGATCACCCGAACACCTCGACACCGAGCTTGATTGCACGATCGACAACCGCTCGAGACCGCTCGTCCTCAGCTCGCTCGCGGGCATCGAGCAGGCG
>JBFGIA010000120.1:0-5782 GCA_041577935.1 Gemmatimonadota bacterium
CTGCACCAACTTGTCGTCGGCGGTCGGCTTTTTCTTGAGCACCATCTGCTCATAGTACTCACGCACCATCGCTGCTTCCCGAGCCGCCTTCTTCGACGCGAGACGTTCCTCGTGCGCGTTCTGCGGGCCGTCGCCACGATCACGCACGCGTGAAGCGTCTGCCTCGTGGACATCGAGCGCGTGCTCGTAATTCTCAAGTGGGACTTCCTTCCCACCGGCGAAAATCTCGTGCCGACCGTGCTCCTTGTACCACTCGGCAACGGTGGCGTTCTTGTGCATATGCTCGATGATGTTCCGCCATCCGTGTCCGGTGTTGTAGGCGCAGAACGAGATCTCGCCTTCCTGCGTGGCGTAAGGGATGATGCACATCTCGGTGCGCCGAAAGTCGTAGTTGAACAGATCCTGGAACCACATTCCGGCCACAAAAAGGAAATTCCAAGGATCCTTGCGGCGCTCCCAAGCGCCCTCGGCGTCAAGTGACCCGTAGTCCTTCCCTGTCAAACCATACGACTTGTCGAACTTCTTCAGCAGCTCCTTGAGGTTGAGACTAGGTGGCGCCTCGAAGGGCTTGTAGTTCTTCAGCAATGCCAGGCCGATCATCAAGTTCGACAACCACTTCCCACGCGCTGCATCGGTGACCTTCGAGAAATCGGAGGCCAGCCCGGGGATGTCCAGGAACTGCGGCACAGGAGCGAATTCCTTGGTTTCCTTGTTGAGCATGAACGCCGTCCCGACACCGCAATTGGGATGGCAGCCGCAACTCACTTGGCCCCATTCAGCGCCCGGCCCGTGCACCACATCGGCCAAGTCCGAGAACGTCCCCATCAACGACAGAGGGAACCAATCCCGAAGTGGCTCGGTCACGTTGAGCTGCTTCTTCACGTCGTGTGCCATGTGGCTCAGTGTGTAGCGTTGCCGCATTCGCCGCTCGTCGGTGATCTCCTCATCGCGACCCGTGAATGATACCGGCTGGAAGGCGATAAAGGCGATCTTCTTGGGGTTGTCGAGAGCGAAACGGATGATCGGACCGACCTGATCATTGTTGACGCTGTTGACCAGGGTCGTGACAAGGATCACCTGGACACCGGCCTCGTACAAGTTGTCGATCGCCTTCAGCTTGACGTCGAACAAGTTGCCAACCTTGCGGTGGGCATTGGCGTCGTTGCCGATGCCGTCGAACTGCAAGTAGGCAAACCGCAGGCCAGCCTCGGCAGCTTCCTTCGTGAACTCCAGGCTTTTCGCGAACTCGATCCCGTTCGTTGCCGCCTGAACCGAGTTGTAGCCGATGTCGCGGCAATACCGGACTGCCCGCAGGAAATGCGGCGAGAGCGTCGGCTCGCCGCCCGAGAACTGAATCGACATCTGGCGCTTGGGCTTGATCTGGAGCGCGTTGTCGAGAAGCTCTTTGATCTCTTCCCACTCCAATTCGTGTACAAAACCGACCTGATTGGCGTCCATGAAGCATGGGTCGCACATCATGTTGCAGCGGTTTGTCAGATCGACCGTCATTACCGCGCCGCGACCATGCTTGATCGTTGAGCTGCCGTGGTTGTGCAGATCACCGTCATTGTGGGACCGCAAGTCACGCCCCGGGAAGTTGGACTCGATCCACTCGAGGAACGCCGAGTCGATCGCCATCAAGTCCTCGAAGCGGCCGTGATCCGGGCACTCCTTGACCATCCATATCTGACCGTCCCGTTCCACGATCTGGGCCTTGATCTCGCCGACCTTGTCGTTGATCAGAACTGTGTAATCCTCTTCGCCATCGATGATCCGCTGACGTGCCTCAACCACGCACTTGGGGCACAACGAGTCCGTCTCTCGTGGCCAACCCAACTTTGGTTTTGACTTCTCCCACGACTTCAGCAGTGGTTTATCGGACCACTTAGGTGTGAACGACGGGTTCGGCCGGTATTGGTTGAAGAGCTGAACCCCACGGAAGAGCCCCGAGGCGACCTTGGTCACACCCCAGTCAAAGGTCTTCGCGATTCGCTTACCCACTCCGAACTTGGCGTTCCCGCGTGGATCCAGGTGCCGATCGGGTACCGTGAACGAGCTCGTGTCGAACTCACCGGCAGCTCCGTCGCCGTTACCATCCATGCCGGCCGCTTCGAGTGCCCCGCGTTGGGCCTCGGTGGCCGGGTCGGCGACCTGTGTGTTCACCTTGATCATCGACGTCCTCCTCCATACAGGTGAGGGATAAACCTAAATTAGAATCTGGTCAATCCTGTTTATCTTAGCCTAAGCCAACCTCAGTGTAAAGCCCGTAGATTCGCGGTTCCTCCGTTCAACTACGCCTGAGCCCCCCGACTCTGCCACAGCAGGCTCGGCAACGAGTGGGCAAAGCCGCTGGCGGTGTAGAGCACCTCGACTTCGCCGCGACACGAATACCAGCACGCCGTGCAAGTGTTCTTGGCGTGGGCTTCGTGGAGCCGGCCCAGCACGTGACCGACGTCGTCGGTGCGCAGGTTCCCGCATGGCTCGCTGCTGTTGAACTCGACACACTTGGAAACCACCATTTGGTTGTCGATGTTGAACATCGCCTTTCCGGCGATACAGCCCTCGATACCGTCGTTCGCCGCCACATCGAACTTCTCGAGGTACTTCTTGTTGGCGTGGAACGTCTCTGGATAACGCCGTTTCAAATCGAGCAGTACCTCGGTGGCGCCATCAAGATGACGCTGGTCTTCGTTCCCCGTTTTCATGACCGAGTAGGGCTGAACTTGCCAGTAGACGCCCAACTCGCGAGCCAGCTCACACAACGCTGCCATTTGATCCAAGTTGTCGTCGGTCAGTACGGAGATGATCTGAACCCGCTGGTAGGAGCGGTCGGCGCGATTATCGCGGAGTTGCTCGATCGCCTTTATGGCGCGCTCGAACGCGAACTTGACGCCGCGGTGTCTGGCGTGCTTATCCGGGTCTGCGTAGTCGATCGACACCGAGCAACCCCACAAACCGGCCTCCCACAGCTGGCGAGCCCGCTTGGGCGTCATTCCTGACCCAGAGGTCGTCAAATACGGGAAGTGATCACGTGACAGTACTTCGATGATGGTGTGGATGTCGCGCCTGAGCATCGGCTCGCCGCCGGCCAGCGAGACGATCACCGAACCCAAGCTGGACAGCTTCTTGGCTCCGATGACAAAATCCTCCAGCGAACACTCTTCGTGCGGCTTGAAGTCGTTCTCCCAGTAGGTGCAAAAAGAGCACCCATAGTTGCAGTTGTACGTGACTTGCCACGTCACCCAGACCGGCTGTCCGGTGGCGTACGCCTTTACGAGGCGATACTTCTTGCCCCATCGAGGCCGCCGATCGTCGGCCAAGTATTTGTCGACAGACACCGGTGGACCAATCGGGATTTCGATGACCCCGCTCGACTCGTTCGCCCACTCCGCCCCAGGCTTGGAACGGCTGGCGGGAGTTGTATCGGGAAGCAGGGTTTCAAGCGGTATGGGCCTGATCATGCACTCGTCCACAAAGGGGGTAGCGATCGATCGAGCTCCGCAATTTGATTGATCGAGTAGTCTAACCGACCTGTTTTAGTCCTGTCAAATGCTCACGCCGGCCAAACCCGGGCCGCCCATTCCGCGTCTCGCGGCACGGCCCTTCGGGTGTCGACAACGGCCTTCGCCCAACGCGCCAAGGCGCCATGATCAACCTGGTCATGATCGGTCGCGATGACAACCAAATCGAACCCACCGACCGTTTCTTCATTGATTTCAATTGATGTCATTCCTTCCCATTTAGCATGTTGCCTGCCGGCTCGAATGATCGGGATGTAAGGGTCGAAATACGCGACTTCGGCGCCCTGGCGCTCGAACTCTTCCATCAGCCGATAGCTCGGGGACTCCCGATCATCGGCCACATTCGGCTTGAACGCCAAGCCGACGATCAACACCCGGCTACCGCTGACATCCTTGCTTTGCGCGGCAAGCGCCTCGACCGAACGTTCGATCACGTATTCCGGCATCCACCGGTTGACCTCCCCGGCGAGCTCGACAAACCGTGCGCGCTGCCCGAGTTGATTCGCCTTCCAAGCCAGATAAAAGGGGTCAATCGGTATGCAGTGCCCACCCCACCCAGGTCCAGGATCGAAGCGCATGAAACCAAAGGGCTTGGTGGACGCCGCGTCGAGCACCTCCCAGACATCGATGTCCATCGCCCGCAGAATCACCTTCAATTCGTTGACAAAAGCGATGTTGACGGCCCGAAAGACATTCTCGGCGAGTTTGGTCGCCTCGGCGGTCCGGGCCGACGAAACGCGAACCGTGGACACGACGACCTGATCGTAAAGCGATTGAGCCAGGTCGCCTGATATCCGATCCACACCACCCACGACTTTAGGTATCGTACGAGTGGTGAACTCGGTGTTGCCCGGATCCTCGCGCTCCGGCGAAAAGGCCAGAAAGAAATCACGTCCCAAGATCAAACCGGATTGCTCGAGCTTAGCACGCAGGAGCTCGTCGGTCGTGCCGGGGTACGTCGTCGATTCCAGCACCACCAGCTGTCCTGGCCTTAACCGGGTCGCGATGCGCTCGGCCGTGCCGACGATGAACCGCATGTCGGGCTCGAGGGTCGACGTCAGCGGAGTAGGCACGCAAATCAGCAGAGCGTCGGGCTCGGACAGTCGCTCAAAGTCGGCCGTGGCCGCGAAGCGCTGCTCCTTCATAGCGCCCTCGATGCGACTCTTAGCCAGGTGCCCGATGTAGCTCTCGCCTTGCTCGAGCTGTTCGATCTTCTCGGTGTCGACATCGAAGCCGAGCACCGAAAAACCACGTTCAGCGAACGTCAGCGAAAGTGGCAACCCCACATAGCCCAAGCCGATCACACCGACCACAGCGGTGCGCTCGTCGATGCGCTGCTGGAGGATGCTCGCCGGTGGCGTCACCGGTTGAGCGTCAATGGTGCGCGTACGCCGGCCCAGCGCCCGGCACAAGCGAGAACCGACTTAGGCGGTGTCGCGCTCAAGGGGCTCCAAATCTTCGGCGGTCACTAGGACCCGCCTCGGCTTCGTGCCGTCTGGCGGGCCAACGATGTTCGCCCGCTCCAGCTGATCGAGAATTCGCGCCGCGCGCGAATAGCCCACCTTGAGGCGGCGTTGCAGCAGGCTGGTGGAGCCCTGCTCATAGTCGACCACAATCTTCGCGGCTGCCAAGAACAACTCGTCTCGCTCGTCGAGAGCGGCCATCTCGAGTTCCGAAGCCTCGGCTATGATGTCGATCGGCGGTGCGATCTCCTCGGCCCCTAGCGCCTCCCCCGCGGCACGCAAGTACTCGACGATTCTCGTCGTCTCCTCGGTCGACACGAACGCCCCTTGAATCCGTACTGGCTCGGCCCGGTCAGCCGGCAAGTAGAGCATGTCGCCGTCTCCGAGCAACTGCTCCGCACCGTTCGCGTCCAGAATGGTGCGGCTGTCGATCTTCGAGGACACCTGGAACGAGATGCGAGATGGGAAATTCGCTTTTATTACGCCGGTAATGACGTTGACCGAAGGGCGCTGGGTAGCCAGCACGAGATGTACGCCCACCGCACGTGCCATCTGCGCCAGGCGAGCGAGCGGCTCTTCGATCTCGTTCTGAACGGTCAGCATGAGGTCAGCTAGCTCATCGATGACGACGACGATGAACGGCAGCGGGTTTGACGGCCCATCGTCATCGTCAATGCCGCGCAAGTCGTCGCCTCGACGCGCGCGCGTGTTGTAATCATCCAGGCTGCGGACCCCGTTGGCGGCTAGCAAACGATAGCGGCGCTCCATCTCCGCCACCGACCACTTGAGCGCCTTGGC
>JBFGIA010000121.1:0-5691 GCA_041577935.1 Gemmatimonadota bacterium
CGATCGCGATCGCCGCGGGTGTCGCCGTCGCGCTTGCCCGGCCAGGTGTCACCTACGCCGATCTCGACGGGCATCTCGACTTGGTCGGCGACCCCTCGGCGGGCGCGGTCGACCTGCGCGACGGCTACCTGTACCCAAGCGAGCGGCCGGGTCTGGGCTTCGACCTCGAGCCCTAGAACCCGGCCGACACGCTTACTCTATCAACGCCCGCAAGCGTTCTCATCGACCGCGACCCAGTCGCCGTGCATGAGGTGCGCCGGCAACGAGTGGTAGTCGACGTTGATGACGTGGCCGTTGTGACACAGCGAGAGCTTGTGCCCCTCCAGCGCGTTGCCGAAGTCGAGCCCCTCGATCGACTCGCCGCTGGCGAGCTCGACCGTGTAAAACCCCGGATCGGCGGGGAACGTCTGCACGAACCCGTCGGGCACGACCTCACGGATCAGTAGCGCTCCCGGCAACAGACCGGTGAACCAGTACTCACCGTTTTCGTTCCCCGCGGTCTCCGGGTTGTCGCGCATCGTTCTGGTGCGCGGCTCGTCTTCGTCCAGCTCCGCGTTCTCGTTCAGGTCAGCGTAGATGATGACGCCCGGGATGCCCGGCTCATCATCGTCGGCCACGCCGTCGCTGTTGAGATCCAGCCACTTGAAGCCGCGAACCGAAGCCGTCTCCTGGTTGCCGAAGTCGAGCCCCTCGAGCACTTCGCCGCTCGCGAGCTCGACCATGTGCGCTCCCGGATCGGCTGGGAACGTCTGCACGAAACCGTCCGGCACTACTTCGCGGATCACCTTGGCCCCCGGTCGAAGTCCTTCGAGCCAGTAGAGACCGGTCTCGTCGAAGTCGGTCTCCGGATCGTCCTCCATCGTGACCGTTCGGGGCTCGTCGTCGTCGAGCACACCGTTGTCGTTCAGGTCGGCGTAGATCGTCACCCCTCGGAGGCCTGGTTCATCATCCTGACGCAGCCCGTCGCCGTTACTGTCCGACCACTTCGCACCGTGGACAGACGCCGGCACAATCTCCTGGTTCCCAAAATCGATGCCCTCGACAAGGTCACCGCTTTCGAGTTCGACAACGTGTTCGCCGCCGTTTGTTGGGAACGTTTGCATGAACCCGTCGGGGACGACCTCGCGAATGACATACCTGCCGGGTCGAAGCCCCTCGAGCCAGTACAATCCCGACTCGTCAAAATCGGTCGCGGGATCGTCCTCCATCGTCACCGTGTGCGGTTCGTCTTCGTTGAACTCACCGTTGTCGTTCAGATCGGCGTAGATCGTGACGCCCGGCAGACCCGGTTCATCGGGGTCAGGCGCGCCATCGCCGTTCGCATCCGACCACTTTCTGCCGCGGATCGATGCCGGTTCGATCGCCTGGTTGCCGAAGTCGATCCCCTCGACGACGTCGCCGAACTCTACCGTCACGCTATGCTCGCCGCCGTTCATTGGAAACGTTTGCATGAACCCGTCGGGAACGACTTCGCGGATCACGTACGTACCCGGCCGGAGCCCTTCGAGCCAGTAACGACCGGCCTCATCAAAATCGGTCGCTGGGTCGTCCTCCATCGTCACCGTGTGCGGCTCGTCTTCGTTGAACTCACCATTGTCGTTCAGATCGGCGTAGATCGTGACGCCCGGCAGACCCGGTTCATCGGGGTCAGGCGTGCCATCGCCGTTCGCATCCGACCACTTTCTGCCGCGGATCGATGCCGGTTCGATCGCCTGGTTGCCGAAGTCGATCCCCTCGACGACGTCGCCGAACTCTACCGTCACGCTGTGCTCGCCGCTGTTCATTGGAAACGTTTGCATGAACCCGTCGGGAACGACTTCGCGGATCACGTACGTACCCGGCCGGAGCCCTTCGAGCCAGTAACGACCGGCTTCATCAAAATCGGTCGCCGGATCGTCTTCCATCGTCAGCGTGCGGGGCTCGTCGGCATCCAGAACACCATTTTCGTTCAGATCGATGTAGATCGTGACCCCGGCCAGCCCCGGTTCGTCGGGATCGGGTGACCCGTTGCCGTTGGCATCCGACCACTTCCGGCCGTGGATCGATGCCGGCTCGATCCGCTGGTTGCCAAAGTCGAGGCCTTCGACTCGCTCGTTGGGGCCGACATCTCTGACGTGTGACCCGGGATCCGCCGGAAAGGTCTGCACGAACCCATCAGGAACGACCTCACGAATCGTCAACCTGCCGGACTCCAGATCTTCGAGCCAATACATGCCCGCCTCGTCGACCTCGGTTGTCGCCGCGTCATCGGCCATGGAAACCGTATTCGGCTCGCCGTCGTCGAGGACACCGTTGTCGTTGAGGTCGACGTAGATCGTCACTCCGGGGAGACCCGGCTCCCCGTCGTCACGAGCACCGTCGCCGTTTTCGTCCAACCATTTCGTGCCGTGAACCGAAGCCGGATCGACGACTTGGCCGGCCACATTCGAGTCGGGGGAGTCAGGGGAAGCGGTCCCGATCGGATTCGAGCTCTCGGAACAACTCACAGTGATACAACCGAGGGCAATCAGCCCGACAGTACGGCGCGCGGTCCAGTGCATGGTCCCTCACTCGGTGTCGCGTTGTGGGTTGGGCCTGCGGAAGCCCCGCGGGAAGCAAAACGGGGTCGAATCTCCCTATTCAACCCCATATCTGGTGAAAAGTCAACGCACACTTTTGGCCATGATTTGCCACAAAGCGGCATCGAGTCGATAGGGCGGGGCAAAGCTGTGGAAGGTGAAGGGATCGATGTGGTATGGGGGGGGGTCAGGCGTGGATCGAACCCACCGTCAAGCGCGGGTGTCCCAAGAGCATCCGGGCCCCAACAGTGGAGCGCCCGTTCGTTCCGATGTAGAATCGCTCGCCCGCCGTGAAAGGTTCGGCACCCTATGCGAGGAAGAACTTTGACGAAATCCACCGCCGGTTGGCGGGAGTGGGTCTCACTCCCGGAACTCGGCATTCCCAAAATCAAGGCCAAGCTGGACACCGGCGCGCGGACCTCCTCACTCCATGCGTTCGACGTCGACCCCTTCGTTCGAGACGGGGTCGAGATGGTGCGCTTCAAGGTGCACCCCATACAGCGTGACTCGCGCACGGTCATCGTGGCCGAAGCGCCTCGAGTCGACACGCGTAAGGTGCGTTCATCGAGCGGACAGGAGACACATCGCGACGTCATCCGCGCCGACATCGAAATGCTGGGCCAGCGGTGGCCGATGGAGATCACGCTCGCTCGTCGCGACACGATGGGGTTCCGATTGTTGCTCGGGCGCCAGGCGCTCAAGGGCCGATTCCTGGTCGACCCCGGTCGGTCTTTTGTCGGGGGTCGTCTCAAGAAACCACGGAAGAGTGGCGAATGAGAATCGGGATCCTATCACGCAAGACAAGCTTGTACTCGACGCGACGGTTGGTGGAGGCGGCAAAAGAACGCGGTCACGACGTTCAGGTCGTCGACTACCTGCGTTGCTACATGGACATCACCGCTCGCAAACCGTCGGTGATTCTCGGGGGCTCGCGACTCCACTATGACGCCATCATCCCGCGCATCGGCGCCTCCGCGACTTTTTACGGCACGGCTGTTGTACGGCAGTTCGAGATGATGGGGGTGTTCTCCGTCGCCGAGTCGCAGGCGATCGCTCGTTCACGCGACAAACTCCGTTCCCTGCAACTCCTCGCTCGCGAGGGGGTTGGACTACCGGTCACCGGATTCGCTCACAGCACCCTCGACACCGACGGTCTGGTCGGCATCGTGGGTGGTGCCCCCCTCATCGTGAAGCTCCTCGAGGGCACACAGGGGGTCGGAGTCGTGCTCGCGGAAACGAAAAAGGCCGCCGAATCGGTGATCGCAGCATTTCGCCAGCTCGATGCGAACATCCTGGTCCAAGAGTTCATCGCCGAGGCCGGTGGATCCGATATCCGAGCGTTTATCGTCGGCCGACGAGTGGTGGCGGCAATGATGCGCCAAGCTACCGCGGATGAGTTCCGATCGAACCTTCACCGCGGAGGAACAGCCGTGAAGGTGAAACTGACGCCCGAAGAGAGGGCCACCGCCGTCCGCGCCGCCAAAATCATGGGTCTGGGTGTTTGTGGTGTGGACATGCTCCGCTCGAACCACGGTCCGGTCGTGATCGAGGTGAACTCCTCTCCCGGATTGGAGGGGATCGAGGCGGCGTCCGGTAAAGACGTCGCCGGATCCGTCATCGAGTACATCGAGAAAACGGCTGCGCACGGAAAGACAAAAGACCGGGTCGGGGTCTAACGTGCCAACCGAGATGGTCATCGGCGGGAAAACGGTGGCCCCCGGCCAACGAAAGCGAATCGAGATCCCGATCGCCCGACTGGTCACCGGCGCCGATCTCGAGCTCACTCTGGAGGTCTTGCGCGGTTCAGAGAGTGGACCGGCGATCTGGTTGAGTGGCGCGGTGCACGGCGACGAGCCGATCGGCGTTGAGATCATCCGTCAAGTTCTGGATCGTCTCGAGCCCGAAGATCTTCGCGGTACGGTCGTCGCGGTCCCAATCGTCAACGTCATCGGGTTCCTATCGGAGTCCCGTTACTTGCCCGACCGGCGAGATCTCAATCGATCTTTTCCCGGATCCAAGAAGGGATCGCTGGCGGCGCGGTTGGCCAACATCTTCATGCGCGAGGTCGTCCAGCAGTGCCAGTTCGGAATCGATATCCACTGCGGTTCGGGTGGGCGATCGAACTTCCCAAACGTGCGCTGTGACTTGAGCGACCCCGAGACCCGCTCAATGGCCGCGGCATTTGGCGCACCACTCATGGTGAACTCTCGGCCACCGACCGGTTCGCTGCGGAAGGCCGCTGTGCGCGCTGACACACGGGTCCTACTGTTCGAGGGCGGGGAGGCAAAGCGATTCGACGATTTTGCGGTGCGGGCAGGCGTCAACGGGATCTTACGATCGCTAGCTGCTCTCGGGATCTGGGACGGGTCTCCGCCCGAAGCAACAAATCCGGTACGCGAGGCGAGAAAAACACACTGGTTACGCGCCAATTTTGGGGGGATCTTGCGGCCAACGATCGAGCTGGGACAGATCGTCGAGCGCGGTCAATCGATCGGCATCATTACTGATGTCTCCGGAGAGACCCGCACAACTGTCAGAGCGAGGGCGGAGGGGATGGTCTTCGGACTACGGCTCAATCCACTCGTCTATCGTGGGGACGCCGTAGCGCATATCGCGGAGTTGGTGGAGCCGTAAGAGAATCCCGGCTAGCCGCTCGTCAACCGCAAGTCTCGACTCTATCGCACCTCGTACGCGACACCCCAGCGGTCGTAAACCGACCGCACTCGTTCGGCGATCCGACCTCGCTCCTCATCGTCGACCGGTTCGCTCTCTCGTTCGCCGGCCCAGTGCATGTTTGACAGATCTAGCACGCAGAGTCGGGTCTCACCCCTGACCTCGATGCGACGCGGGACCTCGATCACGCCGGACGCATCGGAGTACTCGATCGTCGGCGGATACTCATCCGCGTCCGGATACTCAGGAGACAGAAAGAGATCCACCACCGACCACCCATCGGAGTGTTCGGCACGCGGAAGCGCGGATCGGAATCCCGGACGCACGCATCCGGTTTCGTCCTCGACCTCCCCCGACGGAAACACGAGCTCGAACGGCTCTCCTTGCTCGTGGTACAACCGTCGCAACTCCGCGATAAGCGCCGATCGATCCGATTCGCTCATCGGTTCGCCGTCGCGGC
>JBFGIA010000122.1:0-5629 GCA_041577935.1 Gemmatimonadota bacterium
ACCAGCGCCGTTCGTCGAGCGTCGTCGGGATCAGATCGTCGTTGGCGTAGGGCGAGGCGGCGAGGGACGCGCGATCCATGGCCGATGTTCTAACCCGACCGGGGGCGATCCGCAATCTTCCCGGAGGTCAGGACCCGCTAGGTCAATAATAAGCATATGTGCTTAAAAGCTCCGCCGTCTGATGAGGTTCGTCGGGTTTCTCCTGACTTGACAAAATTTGACGCATCGTTCAAAATTTGAATGTTTAGTAGAATTTTACAGGAAGGTCGCAGCGTGCCCACGACCGGCACCGCACCCAAGCCGTCGCCCCGCATCCGAGAGAAGCGGCACCGCCGCCGAACAGAGATCCTCCACGCCGCACTCCGAGCGTTTCGCGAAAAGGGCTATCACGCCACCACGCTCGACGACATCGCCAACCATCTGGGGGTTCAGAAGACGGCGCTCTACCACTACTTCCCTGACAAGGAGTCGATCCTCTACCAATGCCATCTCGATTCCCTGGCCGAGGTCGAGCGCTTTTCAAAGGAGGCGCGGCGCCGATATGCGACCGCGGCCGACCGACTCGCCTACATCATCCGCGAACACGTTCGCGTCATGACCGAGACCCTCGAGGCGTCCCCGCTGGCGTTCGAGGTGACCGCGCTTTCATCCGAGCGACAGAAGAAGATCATCGCCGCTCGTGACCGGTACGAGCGACGAATTCGCAGAATCATCAACGAAGGCATCAAGAGCGGGGAGTTCCGCGTCGTCAACTCCAAAATCGCCGTGTTCGGGATCCTCGGAGCGATCAACTGGATCGCTCGTTGGTACCGACCGGAGGGCCGGGTCCACACGCCCGAGCTTGGAGCTGAGTTCGCGGACCTGCTGGTGGGAGGCCTCACATGCAAGCCACAGAAGTAAAACGCCACTTCTCGCCCCGTGAGAGCGACTCGTTCGCTTTCGAGGAAATCGAGTACAGCAAACACGACGGAATCGCGCGCATCACGATAAACCGGCCCAAGAACTACAACGCGTACTCGACGCTAACACTCGAAGAGATCGCGACCGCCTTTCGGGACGCCAGCTTCGATGATCGCGTTGGCGTCATCGTCTATACCGGCGCCGGCGATCGCGCTTTTTGCACTGGTGGCGACGTCAAGGAGTACGCCGCCAGCTACATCGCGACGCCGCGTGACTACTGGAAGTACATGGCACTGTTCCGAGCCTACATCGAGAGCATCCTCAACACCGGCAAGCCGGTTGTGGCGAGGCTCAACGGGATGGCCGTCGGTGGCGGCAACGAGAGTCAACTCGCGTGCGACCTGACGGTCATGGCTCAACACACGTTCATCAAACAAGTAGGCACCCACGTCGGCTCGGTGGCTTGCGGGGGCTCCACGCAGTGGTTGCCGCTAACGGTTGGCGACAAACGCGCGCGCGAGATCTTGCTGCTGAATGAACCAATCCCAGCCCTGAAAGCCCGGAACTGGGGCCTCGTCAACTGGGTGGTGCCTTCAGTTCGCCGCGGTGACGAGTGGATCGTCGAAGCCGGGTCTGACGAAATCAAGAAAGCTCAACGCGGCGAAGACGGGTACGCGATCGATCTCAGCAAACTCGACGCTTTCGTAGACGACCTCACCCAAAAGCTGCTCGCGTCGTTCCCCGAGTGCACTCGCTATACGAAACAGCAGGTCAACTTCTGGAAGGACCTCGCGTGGCACTCGACTGTTCGCCACGCCCAGGATTGGTTGGCGCTGCACTACGCCTCGTGGGAGCCGTTGGAGGGGATGCGCGCGTTTGTCGAGAAGCGCGATCCTCGCTACGACCTCCTTCGCAAGCGGGCGGCCGAGGGCCGTCCATCGGAAACTCTGTGGGGGCCGCCGCTCGGGACATGCGACGTTTGCGGCTCGAAGGACCTTCCGTCCGAACACGAGTTTTGCGGTGTGTGTGGCAATGCTCTCGCGAAGGCTGGAACACCCGGGTGATGGCGGCCATGATTGAAACCCGCGTCGACGGCGGTCTTGGCCGGCTCGTTTTGAACCATCCGCCACTCAACATCCTGACCCAAGACATGCTCGCCGAGATGCGCGCGGCGATTAGAGACTTCGAGGCGAATTCCGCGGTGCGGGCGCTGCTCGTGTCGGCTCACGGTAAGCACTTCTCTGCCGGTGCGGACGTCGGCGAGCACCTACCGCCGCTCTATCGCCAAATGATCCCCGAGTTTCTCGAAACGGTCGCAGCCATCGACGGGTTCCCGCTCCCGGTGGTGGCCGCGGTTCAAGGTAAGTGCCTGGGCGGTGGGTTCGAGATCGTGCAGGCGGCCGACATAGTAGTCGCCGCCGAGGACGCGTCGTTCGGCCAACCGGAAATCGTGCTCGGCGTCTTCCCGCCAGCAGCGTGCGTCCTGCTTCCCGAGCGTTGCGACTCCGGGTTGGCCGCGGATCTGGTGCTTTCGGGAGCCGTGATCGAAGCGATCGAGGCTCTGGAGCACGGTCTAGTCCGAAAGATCGTGCCCCCCAGCAAGCTCGAGGATGAAGCCACAGCCACCGCACAGCGGATCGCGCAACACAGTCGAGCGGCACTCGAGATCACTAAGCGCGCTCTTCGGAACGGCAGCACGCAGCGCCGCGCGGCGGCGTTCCGCGACGTGGGAGACATCTACATCGAGGAGCTCATGAATACAGCTGACGCGATCGAAGGCCTCCGCGCCTTTCAAGAGAAGCGCCAGCCCACGTGGAGCCATCAATGACGAGTTCAAAAGTGCTGCCAACGGTGCTCCCGAACTGGACCGGCAGACCTCTCGAAGAGATTCTGCGATCGTGCGAGGAATTACTTGAAGACACCGATTTCCCGACCGTGCACAAGTGGCGTGAAAACGGTGGAAAAGTGATCGGTCACTTTCAGGTTTATTTCCCAGAGGAGATCGCCCACGCCGCCGGAATGCTGCCCTTCAAGGTGCGGGGCGCACCGGTCGAGCCGACGCAGGCGGACTCGCGATTTGGCTCCTACTTGTGCTCGATCATCAAGACCTCGCTCGAACTGGCGCTGAGTCAACGCATCGAGCTCGAGATGTTCGTCACCCATCCAATCTGTGACGCGGCTAGAAATCTGGCTGGGATCTGGGGCCGCAACTTCGAGTACCCCTGCCAGATTCTGTATCTCCCGCAGAACGCGAACTCAAACCACGCTGTCGAGTACCTCCGCGCCGAGTACGACCGGCTCAAGCGAGAAATCGAAGCCATCGCCGGCAGAGAAATCACCGATGACGATCTGCGTCGATCGATCGAGGTGTTCAACGAGAACCGGGCGCTGTTGCGGGCACTGTACGCAGTCAAGCGCGAGCGGCCATGGCTGTTGTCGGCAGACGAAGCCTATGTCCTCGTCGCGCTGGGTGGGCTCTTGCCGCGAGAAGAACACAATGCGTTGCTGCACACATTGCTGCCGCTCATCGAAAAGCGTGAGGCCCAGCCCCGAGATCGCATCCGGGTCGTCGTCGAAGGCGGATTCTGCGAACAGCTACCAATCGATCTAGTGCGCACGATCAGTAGATCGTGCTACGTCGTCGACGATGATCTTCTAATTGGCCTGCGGTGGCTGACCGAAGATGTCCCCCTGAACGGTAATCCGCTGTTGAGTCTGGCCGATTGCTACATCGAGAAGTCTTCCCATAGCCCGGTTCAGCATGACCTGCGAAAACCCAAGGAAAAGATGTTGTTGCGACGCATCAAGGATGCGCAGGCCGAAGCGGCGATCGTGATGGCCGCCAAGATGTGCGAGCCCGGCCTCGAGGAGCAGGTGGCGTACATACGGACACTGGATCAGGAGAACATCCCGTACTTCGTCAGCGAGTTCGAGGAGAGCATGACGAGTTTTGACAGCCTGGAGATCCAACTCGAGACCTTTCTAGAGAACCTCCTCTTCGACTAACCGAGGATCATCATGTCCCAGATGGCTACCGATACTTCGATCGTAGGACGCGGCAATCAAGATGGCGCGCAACTCTTTCGCCAGTGGTTCGAAGAGCTGGGGCAGGTTGCAGAGAACGACGTCGGGGCTGCTTATGTCTTCGTGATGGGTAGCCTGACGGAGCTACTTAGAGTGTTTGATCTGCCGATCGTCTTCCCCGAGATCAACTCCCTTCAAACGGCGGTTCGACGTGTCGCCCACGAGTACCTGAGCGAGGCCGAAGATTACGGCTACTCGCCCGACATCTGCGGGTACGTAAAAGCCGACGTCGCGGTGCAACTCCGCGGCGGTGAACATCCGATGGGACGCATCCCAAAGCCCGCTATCGCGATTTGCACCAACGCTTGCAATACCTACATCAAGTGGGCCGAGATCTGGGAGCGCATGCACGACACCCGCGTTTTCACGCTGGACATCCCGGGGACCCGGGCGGCCGGCCGTCAGACGTGGCCGGGCGACCCTGACTTTGAGAGCGATCGCCGGTACGTGGCCGACCAGATCGGGGAGTTGATCACCGTCTGCGAGGAACAGACCGGAATCCCGTTCGACATCGACCGGCTGCGCGAGACGATGGGTCACGCGAACACCATGAACCGATCGTGGAAGCGCATCCTGGAGCTTAACCAAACCTGTCCGGCCGTCTTCAACGCGCTCACCGACGGCACGATTTATCTGGGTGTCGCCAACGGGTTCCGCGGTACGCAGGCCGGCGCGACCTACTTCACCGATTTGGCCGACGAGATGGAGTACAAGGCCGCCAACGGAATCGGAACATTATCCGATGAACAGTACCGATTGCTGTTCGTGGGCGTGCCGTGCTATCCGATCTTCCGCCGATTCAACGAGTTGTTCACCGAGTGGGGTGGAACGTTCGTCAATTCGACCTACCTATGGTTTGCATCCGGTGGCTCGAACCTCGGCTTCCAATACGATCTCGAGCAGCCGCTGGACAGTCTGGCGGAGGGAGTGCTGATCAGCGTCCGCAATGCGATGGACAGCATGTTCTTCCAGAACCTCGTTCTGAGCGAGATGATCGACGATTACCAGGCGGACGGCGTTGTGTTCCACCCAATCAAGAGCTGCCGAACGGTCTCAACGGGGTTGGCCGACAACCGGCGCGCGCTCATGGAAAGCCGAGATACCGCAAGTCTCTTTTTGGAGTCCGACATGATGGATCGACGCGTCGTTTCCGAAGCCCAGCTCAAGAACCGGATCGATGCCTTCTTTGAAGGCCTGGCGACGCGCAAGAAACGAGCGTCCATCGAGCAGAACGAGACCCTTCAACCAGAATAGGGGGTTGGATGGCATACGCAGCCGGAGTTGACGTCGGTTCCACCCAGACGAAGGCCGTGATCATCGACCAGACCGGGCGCATCGTCGGCCGCTCGCTGATGGACACCGGCGCCAACGTCACACGGGCAGCCGAAACGGCGTTTCAGGAAGCGCTGCGCGATGCAGACCTTCTCGAGGAGGAAGTGGGGTTCATCGTCGGAACGGGGTACGGTCGTTACAAGGTGACGTTTGGGAACACACAAGTGACCGAAATCAGCTGCCACGGACGGGGCGCGGTTCACATGTTCCCGGGTACGCGTACCGTTGTCGACATGGGCGGCCAGGATACCAAAGCGATTCGGGTCTCTGAAACCGGTGAGATCCTGGACTTCTGCATGAACGACAAGTGCGC
>JBFGIA010000123.1:0-5481 GCA_041577935.1 Gemmatimonadota bacterium
GATGGTACACTCGAGAAATGCGCTGGCTCGACCGACAGCCGTATCACCTCGACGCGCGCTTCGTTCTCCGCGACTTCGAGCCAGTCTACGTCGAGACTTGGCGCCAGGGCCTCTTGGAGACAAAGGTCGAACAGGCCCTCGGGGAGCTGGAGGAGTGCCGGATTTGCCCGCGTAACTGCGGCATCAACCGGCTGAAGGACGAGCAGCGCGTCTGTCACACGGGACGACATGCCATCGTGAGCTCGGCGTTTCCGCACTTCGGCGAAGAGGATTGTCTTCGAGGGACGCGCGGCAGCGGAACGATCTTCTTTGGGCTCTGCAATCTGCGATGCGTCTTTTGCCAAAACTGGGACATCAGCCAGAAGCAGGCCGGTGCAGAGCTCGATGCGCACGGGATCGCCGAGCTGGCCCTCGACCTACAGACCCGCGGCTGCCACAACATCAACTTCGTCACGCCCGAGCACGTGGTCCCGCAAGTGGTCGAGGCCTTGGCGATCGCGATCCCCCAAGGTCCTTCGCAAGTGGGAAGGCCCGACCTGGGACTCGGAGCAGCAGCGTCGGGTCAATGCGTCTGTGGGTGTGCCCTATGGGCGGACGTGATGAGCCCCCCGAACACTTCCGGCCAGGTCTAGAGTTCCCTGAAGTACGTCGTCCGCGGGAAACGCTGAGGTGCTGCCCGTGCTTGCCGCGAACGACCGCACACCAATTCCGATGACAATGTCACAAGTGCCCGATGTGAATCGAGAGCTTGCGGAGGTCGGCGCGATGTTCGCGGTGTTCGGGCAGGACTTCCCGTGTTGGCGGGCTCGGCAATAGACCGACGTTCGGAAGCGGTCGTGAGCCTAGGGTGGCGGAGTCACCGCGAGCTCCATCATGCGTCGCTTCATGTCCGCGAGGCGTTCGGGTTGTTCCGCCGATAGGTCGGTGGTTTCACCTGGGTCGTCGTCGAGGTTGAAGAGCAGATCGGCGTGCGTGTAGTTCGTGTACACCGCTTCGCCGCCTTCGACCGCAAGTTTGATCTTCCACGGGCCTTCTCGATAGGCGCCAAGGTCCGTGTTGGTGTTGCGATAGTAGAGGAAGCGGAAGTCTTGTGGCGGTGGCGCCCGCCCGCCAATGAGCAAGCTTGAGATATCGCGACCATCGAGCACCCGATCGGCAGGTAGCTCGGCGCCAGCGAACGCAGCCAAGGTGGGCAACCAGTCTAGCGCACTCACCGGGTCGACCACCGTTTGGCCAGAGCTGATGAATCGCGGCCAACGCACGATGAGCGGGACGCGGTGACCACCTTCGAATGTCGAGCCTTTGCCTTCGCGCAAGTTGCCGGCGCTTCCGCTGTCGAGTCCACCTTGCTCCACCGGGTCGTCCGTCTCCCACAGCAACCATGGACCGTTGTCGCTCGTAAAGATGACAATCGTGTTGTCCGCGACGCCGAGCGTGTCGAGCTCAGCCATGATTTGTCCAACGCTCCAGTCGAGCTCTTCGACCACGTCGCCGTAGAGGCCACCCTCCGACGTGCCCAAGAATGCCTCGGATGCGTAGAGCGGCGTGTGCGGGAAGTTGTTGGGGTAGTACAAAAAGAAAGGCGCACCAGCAGCGACACTTTGCCGAATGAAGGCGATGGCGCGCTCGGTGTAGCGCTGAGTGAGCGTCTCCTGAATCGCCGGCATTTCGAGGATCTCTTCGCCTTCCATCAGCGGAACCAACGGACGACAGTCGGGCAGCAACGAACTGCATGGATTCGTGATCGGCTCGACGCCGGGGTACTGCGGAGCCTCCATGTCGTTGCTGTAAGGAAGGCCGTAAAACTCGTCGAAGCCCTGCTGTATAGGCAAGAACTCGGGCAGGTGTCCGAGGTGCCACTTGCCGACGAGTGCTGTCCGATATCCGGCGGCCTGAAGCACTTCGGCAAGCGTCACCTCACTCTGCGCCATCCCGGCTTCACTGAAAGGACGGAACAAAGGGATCCCTCCGAGATCGGCGCGAGCACCATAGCGACCTGTCAGCAGTGCCGCGCGCGAAGGCGTGCACACACTGTTCGCCGAGTACGCTTGCGTGAACCGAAACCCGGACGCGGCGAGTTGATCCAAATTCGGCGTGTCGATTGTGGTGCTTCCGTAGCTGCTCAAGTCCCCGTATCCAAGGTCATCGGCAAACACGAACACTACATTGGGTCGGCTGCCTACGCCCGCCGATTGATCCTCGTCACCACAGGAAACAAGAGCCAGTGCGCCCACTAGGCACACGATCCGTCGTCGCATCGGTGATCTGTGCCACACTAGGGGCGCCCTGCTTGAAGCTCGCCGAGCACGCCGAAGTAAGCCGGCTTGGGGACGTAGTTCTCGTCAAAAAGCAGTGGCTCTCCATCGAGGCCGAGGATAGATTCGACAGTCGTCGGATAGCGGTCGGTGAAAAGCCAAACGGTCACCGCCTTGCACTCGGGTACGGAGAGACATGCTCGCACTGCCGCGGCGTACTCCTCGCTCTGCCGCTCGAGTCGCGCGGTGCGGTCGCCCTCGAATCGCCAGGTATGGACATTCAGCTCGGTGATCTCCACGTCGACGCCGAGCGCCGCGAAGCGACGAAGCGTGGCCGTCATCTGCTCCTCGGTCGGATCACCACCTGACCCCCCAGGAAGAAAGTACAGGTGGGTCTGGAAGCCGACGCCATGGAGCGGAACATTCGCGTCGACTAGCTCCTGGACCAGTCGATAGTAACGGTCCTGCTTCCAGCCAGGCTTCATCACCGCGGCGTCGTTGATGAAAAGACGCGCATCCGGATCAGCCGCGTGAGCGAGCTCGAGCGCCTCCGCGATGTACCCGGGCCCGAGGAGCTCGAGGAACGCGCTGTCTTGCAGCCCATCCGTATCGTTTACCTCATTCTTGGCGAGCGGCTCGTTCACCACATCCCAGCGGTCAACTCTCCCTCGATAGCGGGTCATCACAGACTGAATGTGATCCGCCATCAACGCGCGAAGCGCCTCGGGACTTGACATGCTTTCCAAGTATTCAGGGTTCGGTGGATCGATCGCGCTCCCCCATACCAGCGTGTGGCCGCGGACCCGCATCCGATTCGCCTCCGCGAACTCGACGGTCGCATCGGCTTCCGCGAACTCGTATCGATCGGGCTCGGGATGGATCCGTCCCCATTTCATCGACTTGAACGGGGTTAGAGAGTCGAACTCCCGTGCCAATACGACCCTGTACTCCAGATCCTCATCGCCTGCGAGAAGCTCATCCTGCGATGCCGAGCCGATCGACACCTCGGCACCGACTGCCGTGTCGCGTAGCGTTGCGCCCGACTCGTCGGAGCCAGCGCAGCTCGCTTGGACCAAGAAGACCCCAACCACTACGCATACGCGAACAAGCACGACCATCCTGACTGCGCGCAGGCTATCACCGGCCGGTCGCTCCAGTCAACGGAACCGAAGAGACCGTTTCTCGCTTCTCGCTTTCACTACGTCGAAGCGTAGCGCACTACGAAATCACGAGCGGTCGCACATTTGGCAAGCGCACGCCAGGTCGTTGCGCTGCAGTGGTAGACCGTCACCTGCGGGAAGTGATATGTAACCTTCGATGAGGTCCTCCTCACACAACGGTCACAACGACAACCGCTTCGTCGCGATCTTGGTCCTCACTTGCGCGATCGTTGCCTCGGGGGTGGGATGCGAGGGGAACAGTGGGCCGGCTAACGACGCGGGCGACAACGACTGGGACCGACCAAATATCGTACTGCTCATGGCGGAGGACATCGGGCACGAACTTGGCGCGTATGGCGACCCGGTCGCGATCACACCGACTATCGATCGGCTTGCCGCGGAGGGGCAGCGCTACGATATGGCGTTTTCGCCGAGCGGGGTCTGCGCTCCAGCGCGCACCTCGCTCATCATGGGGACCTATCCGACGACCATCGGGGGACACCACATGCGCGCTAGCAGGCTCGACTACGAAATGGTTCCGCCGCCAGAGATGAAAGCGTACACCGAGACACTGCGCGGCGCTGGCTACTACTGCACGAACAACCAAAAGACCGACTACCAGATGGGCGGAGTGCAGGGCACCCCGCCATCGATCTGGGACGAGAGCGGATCCGCGGCCGACTGGCGCGGTAGGGAGCCAGGGCAGCCGTTCGTGTCGGTGTTTACGTTCCCTGAGACCCACGAGTCTCGGCTGTTTGGGCCCTCCGACGGTCCGACCGATCCGGCTGATATCGAGGTCCCGCCCTACTATCCAGACACCCCGGTCGTTCGGGAAGACTATGTCCGATACTACAATAACCTCGTCATCATGGATTCCCTCGTTGCAGAGATCCTCGAACGGCTCGAAACCGACGGTCTGACCGATAGCACGCTTGTCGTTTTCGTCGGCGACAACGGAGCCGGTTTTCCGAGGGACAAGCGCTGGGTCTACGATGGGGGGATTCACGTGCCGATGATCGTGCGTTTCCCCGGGAGAATCGAGGCCGGGAGTGTCAACGATCAACTGGTCAGCTTCCTCGACTTCGCGCCCACATTCCTGACCCTTGGTCAGGTCGAGGTGCCCGCCCACATGCCGGGGAGGGTTTTTCTCGGACCGGATCGGGAACCTCCGCCCGAGTACGTGTTTGCGGCTTCGGATCGGGACGGTGAGGCAGAGGATCGCATCCGGGCGGTGCGCGACCTCCAGTACAAGTACATTCGTCACTATCGGCCCAACGAGCCCTACGGGCAAACCATCGCATTCCGAGACCAGCTGGCGACGATGCAGGAAATCTACCGGCTCGAGGCAGCCGGGGAGCTCTCCCCGCCCGCTCGCTGGTACTTCGAAAACAAACCGGTCGAGGAGCTCTACGACACGACGTCTGACCCCTTCGAGATCGACAACCGCACGGACGATCCGGCGCTTGCAGATGTGTTGGCCCGGATGCGAGCGGCTCACGAGAGTTGGCGAGATCGCTACGACGTCTGGGGAGACGTTGAGGAGTCGTCCATGATCGAGCAGTTCTGGCCCGGCGGCGAGCAGCCGGTCACGGCGCCGCCGGAGATCAACCCGCGCGGCGGCACGTTCGAGGGGGCCGTTGCGGTCCAGTTGAGCTCAACGACAGAGGGCGCGTCGATCGAGTATACGGTCGACCCAGGCAATCAACCGCGATGGCGCCTGTACACGGGAGAGTTCGGAATGGACCAAAGCGCTACCCTCCGGGCTCGGGCAGTCCGCTACGGATTCGCGACCAGCGAGCTCGCGACGGCCTCGTTCACGATTCAGAAGCCCTAATCAATTAGGGATTTCCAAGAATGGCCTCTCCCGACGGGACAGGATCAAAGGTGCGCAGCGAGCCGCTCACTAGGAGCTCTTGGGTGCAATCAGCATCGTCGGCATCAAGGTCGTCACCTACGAGGGCCGGCCCATCAGCCCTGGACGCGCCGCCATTCGAGCCTTGGTCCTTCCGATCAGCATGGCAAGCGTCGTCGGGTTGGTCGGGATTGCCATCGACCCTCGTCACCGC
>JBFGIA010000124.1:0-5373 GCA_041577935.1 Gemmatimonadota bacterium
GCCATCGTCGACGATCTCCTGCGTGTTGAGGGCGTTCACCGTCGGAGTCATCAGGAAGATGACGCGACCGTCGCCGTCGACGTCGCTGACGTTGCCAAAGAGCGCCACATTGGTCGGGAAGATATTGTCGTCGAACCGGTTGCCGATCTCCTGCACCATCGCCTCGGTCAAGTCCGCCGGTGGCGTCCGGTCGTCGACGTAAACCAGCACGTTATCACCCTGGAACCGAAGGACGGCGTTGATCTCGTCGAAATCATCGGGGTTGTTGATATCACCACCCAGCTTGTTCGAGACGAAGAACATGCGCTCGGTGGCTTGTGCCACCGCGAGGCCGCGGCGCCCATACATCTGTGGCGTGGTCTCGAGCAGCCGCGGGAAGATCTCGGCTCGCTCGAGCCGTCGAATGCGAATCTCCGGCGACGGATCGCTTTCCGGCCGCGCCGCTCCCGTTAACCGACGGGTCGAAACACCCTTGGCCCCGCTCAGCTGAATCGAAAACGAACCCCCGCCAGGATTCTGAGGCTCGGCGATCACGGTGTAGCGCTCCGCACCGGTCGGGAACGGCAGAGCGACGGCGATCGTGCCACCCAGGGCGGTCTTGAGATCGACTGTGCCGACACCACCGGTGAACGGTTGTGGCACCGGCCCTGCTGTAGTCAACGATGGGACGCTCTCGTTGCCAGCCTGATCGGTGGCGGTCAGCGTGAGCTGGTCACCCAGCTGGGCTGCGATCGACAACGTGAAGTTGCCGCCCCCACCGGCACCGATCGAAGCTTCGATCGACACACCACCGTTGCGTTGCGTGGCGTCCGTGTTTACGACCTTGACGGTCGATGCGCCCTCGACCGCCCCGTTGGAGCCGACGATTTGCGAGGTTGTGCCGGGCAGCGGCGACGTGACCGTGATTAGACCGAGATTGGGAGCCGTCGGTGGTGTCGTGTCGGGGCCAGTCCCACCACCGCCACCACCACCGCTGGAGCCACCACAGCTAACCGCGAGCGCGGTTGCCGCTACTAACGCCAGGAACCGGCTACTGCCCATCGGAAACCTCGGTCGGCTGCTCGATCGCCAGCATCCCGAGAGCCGGCAGGCGGAGACGGTGGATATCTCGCAGCGCGATAAACGCGGCACGGGCTTGACCTTCGAGCGGGTCGGCGACTGGAAGACTGACAGAAAGCGGATCCACATATTTACCATCCCTCATGAAGCTGTAGTCGAGATGGGGACCGGTCGATAGGCCGGTCGAGCCGACAAAGCCTATGATGTCCCCCTGCTGAACCCTCGCCCCGGGCGTAATCCCACTCGCAATTCGCGACAGGTGGCCGTACGCCGTCATGTACCGCCGACCATGCTGAAGTCTCACATAGAGGCCGTAACCCCCAAAACGGCCGGCACGTACGACGACGCCGTCGCCGGAAGCCTGGACCGGTGTCCCGGTGGGAGCTGCATAATCCACGCCATTATGCTGCCGGCGCCTCCGCAGCACGGGGTGCATCCGCATCCCGAACCGCGACGAGATACGAGTGAATCTTAGCGGCGAGCGCAGGAACCTGCGCTTGAGAGTCTGCCCGTCGGCGTCGTAGTAACCGAATTTCTCGCCGTCGCTCGAGAAGCGATACGCCTCGTATGTTTGATCGGCCAGCTCGAGCACAACGGCATCGATCGATGCCAGGCGGTACGACTCGTCCGGGCGCACATCAACGGTGAACGCGATCGCGACACAATCACCGGCTCGGAGGTCCGAGTAGAAGTCGACCTGGCCGCCCAAGATCTGCGCCAACGTCAGGACCAGCGAGGGGTCCTCACCGGCCGCGCTCAACGCCTCCCAAAACGAGCTCTCGATACACGTCGAGGCCTGCCGGCGCTCACGCACGAAGGGCGTCTCGACGACCCGGGCCCGGAACTCCTCGCCGCGTCTGTCTGCCACCAGCCGCTGATCTCGACCGAACTCGACATCGATGCCCCCGAGCGCACCTTCCGACGTGAGCGAGATCAGCACCTGTGAACCCGGACGCAACCGACGCCACGAGAAATCGGGCGTGTTCGACCCTGCTTCAACCAGCGCCTGGAGATCAGCCGAATCGAGCTCGTGATCCTGCCACAGCTCGGAAAAGGTCTCGCCGGACTCGAGCGTGTCGACGATCGCGGGCAGGATCTCCGCCTCCGGTGCCGCCACCACGGTGGGGGGTGCCGGCGGTGCGGGGTCCGACGTCAGCCACCAAGCCACAACCGCGCCGACCAGGGCGACGAGAAAACCCGGGCGAACTCGGTGCCAACCTGGATTGTGCGCTTTGTCGCGTGAAAGTATCCGACCGATCAATTCATCTGTCGACGAATGAAGGCCGGTATCTCGAGATCATCCTTCTTCGCCCCCGACTTGAGGTCCAACACCGAGAGAAGGTCTTCCAACTCCTCGGGTGATTCGCTATCACCGTCGTCGGAATCGACCAGCGCCGCGAATCGATTCTCGACACTACTGGCCTCGACTGTGACGGTTGCCGGCTCCGGCATCGTCAATGGCTGGTGACGGATCTCCGACTGGGAAGCATACCCACCACTGCCACCGATACCGGTCGCGATTACGGTGACCCGAATCTCTCCTTTGAGGCTCGGGTCGATGACGGCGCCGAAGATAATGTTGGCGTCTTCTCCAGCGGCATCATGAATCACCGAAGAAACCTCGCTGACCTCATGCAGCGAGAGATCCTCACCGCCGGTGATGTTGATCAACACACCGCACGCGCCGGCGATCGACATGTCCTCGAGCAGTGGACTCGAGATCGCTTGTTGCGCGCTCTCGACGGCCCGATGCTCACCGGTGCCAAACCCGGTGCCCATCAGTGCCTGGCCCTTCTCGGTCATGATCGTCTTGACGTCCGCGAAGTCTACATTCACGAGGCCGGTCACGGTAATCAGATCCGATATTCCTCGGGTCGCGTTCAACAACACCGAGTCGGCGACCCGAAACGCCTCCTGCACGGTGGTTCCCTTGTCGACGACCGAGCGGAGCCGCTCGTTCGGAACCACAATCAGAGTATCAACGACCGACTGGAGCTCGACGATCCCCTTGTCGGCCACCGTCATCCGCTTCTTGCCCTCGAACGCGAACGGCTTCGAGACGATCCCAACCGTCAGCGCGCCAAGCTCGCGTGCGAGGTCGGCGATCACCGGGGATCCACCGGTTCCGGTGCCACCACCCATCCCGGCGGTCACAAACACCATGTCGGCGCCCTGCAGCGCCTCAGCCACGTCATCCTGGTCTTCGAGTAGCGCCTCCCGACCGATGTCGGGCCTCGAGCCCGAGCCTAGGCCACGGGTCAAAGACTTGCCGATCTGAATCTTGCGATGCGCTTCCGAGTGCCCGAGCGCCTGCGCATCAGTGTTGATCGAAACGAACTCGACCCCCACCAACCGTTCTTCGATCATCCGGTTAACCGCGTTGCCGCCGGCGCCACCGACGCCAACGACTTTCATTCGCGCGTGCTGTTCTTCTCCGTCGGCGAGCTGAAACCGCATGGGGGTCTCCTCCTGGCTTGTCCTGCGTTGATTGTCGTCCCGGTCATATCCTTTAATGGTTGCGAATGCGGCCCATCCGCGCAATGCCTCTCATATGGTGGCACAGATTCTGTGGTCTCAGATGAAGTCCTGAAGCCACTCTTTCATCCGGTCGAGAACCCGATCCCACAGCGAATCATCGTCAACTGTCGCGAACTGATTGTCCGCCCGCCCTTTATCGAAGCCATACAGCACGAGCCCAACGCCGGTAGCAAAGCGTGGATCGTTTACCGAGTCCACGAGTCCAGTGATGTGGATCGGATAACCGATGCGAACCGGAAGCTCCAGCGCCTCCTCGGCCAACTCGGCGGTGCCCGGCAACGCCGAGGCACCGCCCGTCAGAACGAAGCCCGAGGGGATCCGTTCGTACCATCTGGTCTTCCCGATGTCGTTTCTTACGAGCGCCAGGATCTCCTCCATTCGGGGCTGGATGATCGACGCGATAATCCGGCGGCTCACCCGACGCTCACCTTGCCCGGCGACGCGTGGTACGACGACATCTTCGCCAGCATCCACCAATCGGGTGAGCGCTGCGCCGTAGCGTTCTTTGATCCGCTCCGCCTCGCGTCCGGGGGTTCTCAATCCGATCGCGATGTCGTTCGTGACGCTGCTGCCACCCAATCCGATAACTGACGTGTGGCGGATTGATCCCTCGTTGAAAACCGCGATATCCGTCGTCCCACCGCCGATGTCGACCAGCGCGACTCCGAGGTCCTTCTCGTCTTGCGTTAGCGCACCCTGGGAAGATGCGAGCGGCTCGAGCACCAGGTCGCTGACTTGATAGCCGGCCTTTTGAATCGCCTTGACGAGGTTCTGAGCCGACGACACCGCTCCGGTGACGATGTGCACATCGACCTCGAGCCGTATTCCGGCCATGCCGGTGGGATCCTTGATCCCCTGCTGTTCATCGACGATGAACTCCTGCGGTAGGATATGAAGGATCTCGCGATCCATAGGGATAGCGACGGCTTTGGCGGCGTCGATCACGCGGTTGATGTCGCTGCGCGTGATCTCGACCCCACCCCGTGACACGGCAATGACTCCGTGGCTGTTTATTGATCGGATGTGGTCTCCGGCGATGCCCGCAAACACGTTGCGGACCTCGACCCCTGCCATGAGCTCCGCCTCTTCGATTGCTCGCCCGATCGAGACCACGGTCTTTTCCAAGTTGACCACCACGCCGCGCCGCAATCCTTCCGATCGGCTGGTGCCCACACCCACGATCTTGGCATTGAGTTCCCCGTCGAGCTCGGCGATAATGCAGCCGATCTTGGTCGTCCCGATGTCGAGTCCGACGATGATGTTCTCGCGCGCCATCGTTTGTCTCCTACCCGCGCCCGACGACGATCTGATCTTCGAAACGCAGATCCAGCTGGAAAAAAGTCTCACCCTTGTCAAGCAGATCGCGCAGCACGTCATCGACCAGCGTTAGTTTTTCGAACGGCGTGTTTTGATCGAGCAGCACCGTGCAATCCGACCGCGTCAACCGCAACCTCACCGTTCCATCGCCGTCCAGCTCAACGGTCGAGATCTCGCGATACAAGGTCGGCATCGCCAACTCGACCTCGGCCAGCCAATCGAGCGCCCAGCGTATCGGGCCGACTTGGACCCGACCATCGAGGACGACCTCTTCTGCCGGCCAATCAACGGTCATGACCGGCACGTCCCAACCGCCGTGAAAAGCCGATACCGGCAACACCCGACCGGCTTCATCCACCGGCGTCAGCCGCTCGAGCCCGAGCAGGGCCACCGGTTGACGCTCGACCACCACCAGCGTCAGACGATTCGGCAGTCGGCGCTCGAAGCTCGCCTCGACGA
>JBFGIA010000125.1:0-5327 GCA_041577935.1 Gemmatimonadota bacterium
GCGTAGACGATCTAGGGGGGAGTGGAGCGAGTGATGGCTCGTGAGGGGTGAGTTTACATAAGATACGTTATGCGCCATAGGGCTTCAGCGCTTACTTGGGCCCAGCAGAGCCCCTACGAGCCGTCGGTGGCCTTCGCCCCGGCCGCGAGTGGCTCGACGGACAGCTCGGCCGCCCGGCGCAGCGCCCGAGCCGCGGTTTCGGTCTCCGGAACCAACTCCGCAACGCGGCGGTACTGCTCGGCAGCAGACGCGTTGTCGCCCTGGCTCTCGTGCAGACGCGCCAATTCTTCGCGCACACGCGCCCGCTCGGCATCAAAGCCGGCCGTCTCGAGGGCTCGCTCATACGCCGCTTGCGCGTCCCCATAGCGGTTGAGCCGGCTGTAGGCCGCAGCACTCAGGAGCCGCGCCGTGTGGGCAAAAGGTGAATCCCCGTGCCGGCTCAAGAACTCCTCGAGCGCTTCGGCGGCGGCCTCGTCGTTTCCAGCCTGATAGAGCGCATCCGCCCTGAAGAACCGGGCATCGTCGGCGAACGACGTATCGCCATGCCGGCGCACGAAATCTTCCAGATCGGCCACTGCCAGTGGGAAGTTCCCGGCGAAATACGCCTGCCGGGCCTCGAGATAGGCACCGGAGGCGTCCTCCTCGGCGCTTCGCGACATCGTCCGCCACACAAAAAAACCACCCAGTGCCAGCGCGAGTGCAGCCGCCCCGGCCAAGAACTGGCGCCGGTGGGTTTCCGCCCAGTGCGCCCAGTCGAACGTCTGTTCGACGAATCGATCCCGCTTTAACTGATGTTTTGCTAACCGTTTACGGCTCATCGTCTCGAAATCACTTTAAATGTTATGAAGTCCCTGGAGCCCCCGGCGCGATTCGAACGCACGACCTGCGGTTTAGGAAACCGCTGCTCTATCCACCTGAGCTACGGGGGCGTAAACGAGAGATACTAATCTAATCCCCCGGCGTCCTGCCGGTAAAGTCGCGAACCGGTGGGTACCTTCGGCCGATGATCGATGGACTACTCGTTCTCGCCGGTGGCCGCGGGCACCGGCTCGGCATGCCCAAAGCGTGGCTCGACTGGGACGGTCAACCATTGTTGCTGCGGATCCTCGACCGATTGGCGTCGTTGGTTCCCGAGCCACCGATCGTCGTCGCTCAGCCGGGCCAAGAACTTCCGGATGGCGACTACCGACGAGTGGACGATCGGATCGCCGATTCCGGCCCGCTGGCCGGCCTAGCGGTAGGCTTAAACGAACACGCCAACCACAAGACTGACGCCCGCATCGCGGTCGTTGGTTGTGACTACCCCTTCACCCATCCCAGGCTGTTTAAGGCTCTGGCCGAGCTGTTCCCCGAGGCCGCAGTGGCACTCCCCCGGTGGGGTAGTAGGACGCATCCGCTGCACGCGATCTGGAGCGCCGAGTTGTGGGTCGAATGCGACCGCGCTATCGCGGCTGGTCAGCTTGCGATCCACGCGCTGCTTCAAGGCGTCCCCCACCGGATCATCGACGCGACCGAGATCGACGCGCTAACGGATCCCGAGCGGGTGCTCTTGAACCTCAATGATCGGGATGACTTGAAGCGGGCTCGGGCGCTTTCGTAAAGCGGTCGAGATCGAGCGGCGGCTCGGGTGTATCCTCGCGCTCATCCGGTGGACCCTCCCCTAACCACGCGCCGAGCAACAGGTGGATGCTGGGGCTCAGATCGCTCGCCGATGCCAATCTGAAGTGCACCTCGGGTGGGGCGTCCTCGCCCGGGGTCAGGCTCTGCGAAACGCCATATCGATAGCTCAACCCTTTGAGCGTTCCTTCGTCGGCACCCACGAGTTGCAGGTCGACCCACGCGGCTCCCGGAAAGACCCGCAACGAGTGCTCTTGCCCATCGAACCGCACCCAGTCTTCCCCGCTCCACGCGACCCGGGTCTCGAGCTCGCGACAACGCAGCTCGACCGCTGACAGCAACCCGGCGGTCACTCCCCCGGTGTGGTGCACGTACGTCTCGCGGCGCTGACTCGCTTCCTCGGGCACGGCGGCGACCTCCGCAGCAGCGTGCGGCCATGCGCCTGCCACCGGGGTCGTCCAGTACGTAATCGCTTCGCCGGATTGCATCCGACGCACTTCGTAGCCGGCGATCTCACGACCCTCGGCTGCCAGCCAATCGATCGTCCTGCGCACACGCGACGGGACGCTCCCCGCGATCACGCCCACGGTAGCGCGCCCCTTAGCTGGCGATTCACCCCACGCCGCCCGCGTCCAGTCCTCGACTCGCCAGGGCTCCGACGACAACTGCCAGCATCGAGCGACCCTCTGTTTCAGCTCCTCATCGGCACCCGACCAGAAGGCCGCGAGCGCGTCATCCCAGCGCTCGGGTGGCCATCCGGCGCTCGTCTCGGCCAACTGGATCGTCTCCACCAACAACGCCGGATCGGCCACGCCAGTCGTCGCGCCCACCAATACCGGTCCACCGTAGCGGTGCCAACCGATCACGGAGCGCTTGGCTGGATCGCTTTCCAACAACACGCGGCCGTCGGCCACGAACACGACATCCGATGAGAGCCAGTCTGGATGCTGTAATAGGAGCGCGAACAACGACGCATCGTCCGACAGCGCCAGCGGTCCGATGGCCGCGCTCTCAAACCGACCGTTGAGGACTCGGTAGGGACGCCCGGTCACCGAACCCCTCGATCGTTGATGGGATGCCGACTCATTCGTAGGCCGCCAGACTCAGATATTCGAGACCATCGAGCTTGTCACGACCCTTGAGAAACTCCAGCTCGACCACAAAGCCCAAACCACAGATCGTGCCCCCGGCGGCTTTGACGAGGCCAATCGCGGCTTCGGTCGTTCCACCGGTCGCCAGCAGATCATCGATGACCACCACATTCTCGCCCTCGGCGATGGCATCGGTGTGAAGCTCGAGAGTGTTGGTCCCGTACTCGAGCGCGTACGATTCGCGATGGGTGTCGTATGGGAGCTTGCCTTCTTTGCGGACCACCACGAGCCCGACCCCGAGCCGATTTGCCACCGGGGCTGCAAACAGAAACCCGCGCGCGTCCACGCCGATGATCTTGTGCGCGTCACGAGCTTTGGCGAACTGAGCAAACGCTTCGATCGACTCCTCGAACAGCATCGGGTCGAGCAAGATCGGCGTGATGTCCTTGAACTGAATACCGGCTTGCGGAAAATCAGGGATATTCCGAATCACGCTCTTTAGCCGCTTCTCTAGACTCTTGTCGCGCACATATCCTCCGTTTAGAACACTACCTTCGAACGTCCGAGCGGTGGCAACACGGCCAGAGGATCAACGGTGCCGCCCCGCCAACGCAGCTCGAAGTGCAGATGATCACCGGTCGCATTCCCGGTGTGTCCCACTCGCGCAATGACCTGGCCGCGTCGGACCCTATCGCCTTCCCGTACCAGGTTACGGACGTGGTGGGCATAGAGCGAGTGAAGATCGGCCCCGTGATCTATGATGACCAGGTTCCCGTAGGCGCCGGATCGACCACTCGTCAACACTCGACCATCGGCAACCGCGTGCACGGGCGTTCCCTGATCGGCGCGCAGATCGAGTCCGGCATGAAACCGCCTCCCGTGTCCGTTTGGGTTGCGACGAACACCGTACTTGGAGCTCAGCATCGAAAGTTGGTCCGACGCCAGTGGCCAAACGAGCGAGCCCAGAATCCCACTCAGCGAACCGACCACAACCGGTGGGCTGGACCCTTCCCCGACCGGCGTACGCGTGTACACCGTCGAGCATCCGATAAGCAAGATCAGGGCCGGTAGCAGTCTAATCATGCCAAAAATAGTCAGTTGTCACCCCGCCCAATAGGTTCTGGCCGTTGAGTTTTTGCGCTTTCGTCTTTAACCTCCCTATATACACACCAGTTCAAGCCGAGATTTCAATGGCTCAACTCCACCGGGAGCCGCTATGAAACGTTTTAGTTGGAGTATCACGCTCCTCGCCGGACTCGCGATCTTGGTCGGTACCGCAGACTTGGCCCAGGGTCAAGGCACGGGTCGGATCACCGGCGTTGTAACCGAAGCCGAAACGGGCGCCGGCGTCGGAAATGTACAGATCGCCGTCGAAGGCACCGGGCTCGGGACCGTGAGCGGTCAACGCGGCACGTTCTCGATCGCCAATGTCCCCGCCGGCACGCAGACCCTCGTCTTCAACATCCTCGGCTATGAGACTCAGCGCGAATCGGTCACCGTCGAGGCGGACGGCGTGGCTAACGCAGACGTGGCACTCATCGAGGGTTACCTGGAAATGGGTACCATCACGGTTGTTGGCGCTTCGCGTCGGCCAACGCGAATCGTCGAGGCGCCGGCCGCGGTGAGCGTCGTCTCCGGCGAGGAGCTCCAGCGGGAAGCGTCACACGGACAGCTTCCGAAATTGTTCCAGGACAAGCCCGGGATCGATGTCGTTCAGAGCGGCGTGCAAGATTTTAACATCAACGCGCGGGGCTACAACTCGTCGCTCAATCGCCGGGTGCTCGTCTTGCAAGACGGCATCGACCGATCGCTCGGGTTTCTGCAGTCCCAGGAGTGGACCGCGCTTTCGATGCCACTCGAAGACCTGGGCCGGCTCGATTTCGTCCGCGGTCCAGGCTCGGCGCTTTACGGCGCCAATGCGTTTAGCGGCGTGCTCAACATCACCACCCCGGCGCCGGGCGACATCATTGGCAGCAAGCTGTCGGCCAGTGGAGGCCAACGCGAGACCGCGCGGGTCGACTTCCGGCACGCTGGCGAATCCCAAAGTGGCAACTGGGGCTACAAGGGCAACCTGGGGTTTGTCTCGGTGGGCAACTCGTTCTCCGAGTCCCGGACCCGATCGGACGCGGTCGACGCCTGCCCCGCCGGGCAATCCGCCTGTCAGTTCGATTACGGTCCGCTGCCGGTGGAGGCGGTTCCCATCGATGAGGACGCGGTCAATATGCTTTACGGCAGCGCCCGCCTCGACTACAACCTCGACAACGGGTCGGTGTGGTCGGTCGAGGGCGGATCGACTCACGTCGAGAACGAGATCTTCGTAACCGGTATCGGACGGGTTCAAGTCAACGGCGCCAACCGCCCCTGGTTCCGGAGTCAATACGCCTCCGAGCGCTTCACCGTGATGGGTTGGTACAGCGGGCGGCGCAGCAACGACCCCGGCGAAGGCGGCAACAACCAGACGGCGCTGGCGTCAGGGCGCGAACTGCGTGAGGTATCAGACATCTTTCACCTCGAACTCCAGGGCAATGTCACCGCCGACGACGGCGCGTTTCAGCTGGTCGGGGGGGTCTCGAACCGCTGGTACTCGGTCGACACCGAGGGCACGTTGATGGACGACAA
>JBFGIA010000126.1:0-5252 GCA_041577935.1 Gemmatimonadota bacterium
CGACTGTTCGGCGATCGCCCGTGTAATCGCCTGCCGTATCCACCAAGTGGCGTAGGTCGAAAACTTGTATCCCTTGCGATAATCGAACTTCTCCGTCGCCTTCAACAACCCTGAGTTCCCTTCTTGGATCAGATCCAGAAACTCGAGCCCGCGCCCGATATACCGCTTGGCAACAGACACGACGAGCCGAACGTTGGACTCGACCATCCGGCGCCGAGCTGCCATCACGCGCCACATGAGCTCGCTGACTTCCTTGAGCAACGCGTGGTACTCGGCCCGTGTGAGGCCCGTCTCGCGCTCGAGGTCCTGCTCACGCCACTTGACCCCGGTAGTACCGTCCCACAGGCGCAACGACTCGGCTAAGTACTCAACCTGCGATGGATGCAGCGGCAACCCGACAAAGAAGGCGCGCACCTTTTCCATCTCTTCGAACGCCTGCTTCCCCTTCTTGCCGCGCAGGCCGCTCTTCTCGAAGGTGCGCCGGGCTTCGCGCCACGTCTGCTCCAACTGTTCGAGCTGACGCACCAACGCTTCGCGCCCACCCACGTCATCTTCTGCGTCCTTTTCAGATTCGTCGTAGTCCTGAGACAAGAAGGCCTCAAGTCGCAATCCACCGTCGGCGACACGGCGTCCCTGATCAAACGCATTCTCTATTGAGCTCAGCGAGCTAAACACTCGCTCTCTGAGCGCGATCTGACCTTCGGCGATCGCACGCGCGATAGCGATCTCTTCCTCGGGGGAGAGCAACGGCACGCGACCCATCTCCTGGAAGTACATCCGAGTGAGATCGTCGTGGAGTCGAACATCAACTGCAGGTTGCTCCACAGCCGTATCGAGAATGTCTTTGCCACTTCGCAAATCGAGGATGACCTGATCGATGGCATCCGAAACGGGAGCCTCGTGGTCATCGGCGTCGTCTTCCGCGAATGGTCGGGGTGGTGGTTTCGAACGCGACATGGTCTACGAAGCGGGTCGCTCCCCCTGCCGAATGGCGCGCGCCAGGTCACGCTGTCGAACAGCGTCCGCCAGCCGCTCGCCCGTCGGCTCGAACTCGGGGCTGACGCCACGCTCAATCGCCTTGACCAGCAATTGCGAGAGGCTGTCACGGAACGACTCCGCAGATAACGGAAGCCCATTCGCCGAGCGCCACACCTCGAGCTCGGCGATCACCCGCTGGAGGTCGGGATCAGAAACCCGGTGGGCCTCCTCGGCGATGTTTACGGCATCAGCGTCGTAGCTTGCGAGATGCTCGAACAGCGCTCGATACCCGGCATCGACAAAGTATTCCGGGCGACACGCGGCCTGGGTCTCGGCGAGCCACCGCGAATCGTTGACCGCGTGGAGCAGCACGTACCGCTCGTCCTGCGCACCCGGCGTGGCGATCGCTCCAGGACCCTTGCGGTGCTCCTTCGGCTTGACGTCGCGGGTCGACTCCTGGCGTGGTCGCGTGCGATCGATCGCAGACGGAATAGTCAAAGTATCTCGTGGCACGCCCAATCCAGTGGAGATCTTGTCCAGGTACAGCGACTGGGTCACGGGGTCGGGGACGAGTCTAACACTCTTGAGCAATCGGCTGATCGCTCGGCGTTTTTTCATGACATCGGTGAGGTCCACTCGAGACCGAACGACCTCGAGCTTAACATCAATTACATCCTGTCCCGCCTCGACAAGCGCGGCAAACGCTTCCGCGCCACCATCTCGTATCACATCATCTGGATCACGATCCTGGGGAAGCGACACAACACGAACCGCAAGACCGGCGGCAAGCAGCAGATCGCTGGCTCGGAACGCCGAGCGCTCACCGGCCGAGTCACCGTCGTAGGCGAGGTAGGCGGTCGATGTGTAACGCTTGAGGATTCGCGCCTGGGCGCTGGTCATAGCCGTCCCCAACGGCGCCACTACGTTGCGAAACCCAGCTTGGTATAAGCCGACCAGATCGAAGTTGCCCTCGACAACGATCACCGCACCCTCGCGGCGGATCTGAGACCGAGCGAGATCCAGGTTGAACAACGTGCGACCTTTTGAGAAGACCGCCGTATCCGAGGAGTTCAAATACTTGGGTTCCTCGTCATCGAGGCGCCGGCCCGATAAGGCGATGACCTTGCCGCCTATCGATCGGATCGGGAAGCAAAGTCGCCCACGAAAACGATCGTAGATGCCCCCGGTCTTGTCGCTCCGAGCAGCTACGCCTGCGGCGATCAGAGTTTGTGCCTCGATCCCCTGGCGCGATGCTTCCCCGGTCAGCACATCCCACTCGTCGGGTGCCCAGCCGAGTAGGAACGTTTCCCATGCCTGACGCTCAATTCCGCGCTCGGTGAGATAGATCCGTGCCGCCTCGGCGTCTGGCGACTCCAGCAGATGGCGGTGATAAAACTCGGCTGCCAATCGATTAGCGTGGTAGAGCTGAGCATTGGGATCATCGGCGACCGTTTCTCGGTCTGGCACCTCAACGCCGGTTCGCTCGCCCAGTGCGCGCACCGCATCCGGAAAGCTGAGCTTCTCGTACTCGACCATGAACGAGAACACGTTGCCACCCACCTGACATCCGAAGCAGTAGTACATCTGCTTGTCGGGTGAGACGCTAAACGAAGGCGTCTTCTCGGGGTGAAACGGACATAGGCCAACGAAGTTCTTGCCGCGTTTCTTGAGCGCGACGACTTCGCCGATCACCTCGACGAGGTCGGCCCGCTCCCGAATCTCATCGATGATATGGTCGGGGATCGCCATCGTCAGCTGCCGGATTCCACTTGGTTCTCCATGGTCACGACCGTAACTCCGTCCCCACCCTCGTTCCAATGCCCAACTCGAAACTCCACTACGTAGGGGTGTTTCTGCAAAAGCTCGGCCACACGCTGCCGCAGGACACCTGTTCCCTTACCGTGTATAAACCGAATCGAGGCCCGACCGGTATGGTACGCCTGTTCGAGCGCACCGGCGACCGGGAAGCTGACTTCATCTGCAGTCATCCCACGAAGGTCGACCTCGAGCGGCAAGTCGTCGAGGGCTTCGTCCGCTGGGGATGACATCTCGTCTGCCTGTGGCCCGGGCTCCGCCCGATCCGCGGCGCTTTCGATCAGCTCGCATTCCGATGCCCGACAACTGATTCGGATCTGTCCGGCTTTCACCGCCGCGACATCCTCGCGGCGATCGAAATCGACAACCTCGCCGACGACATCGTAGCGCGGGATTCGGACCCGATCTCCGAGCCCGATCGGGACCCCGCTGCGCTCGTGGGCGAGCGCCTCCTGCTGGGCGCGAAGCTCCGCTGATGCGCGATCCGCCTCGGCGGCGAGCAGACGGGAGCGTTCCGCGTCGGCTTCGGCTTCGGCCAATTCTGCAGTCCGGAGGCGGAGTTTCTTCTGCTGCTCTCGTACCTCCCCCCGCAGCCGATCGAGCTGGGCCTCGAGCTCCGCCAGCCGTTGCTCCGCCGCTTCGCGTTGTGACCGGGCTTCCGCCGTTTCGCGGGCGGCGCGCGCGGTGGCCGCTTCGCCAATCGCCTTTCGCTCGGCCTCGAGCGCCTGCTCAGCTTCGCGGTGCGCGGCCTCCTGTTGCGCCAATCGACCCACCACTTCCTCGACGTCACGCACCCCACTGTCGAGCCGCTCGCGGGCGACCTCGATGATCTCGGGGTCGAATCCCCAACGCTCGGCGAGATCGATGCCGAAAGAACGACCCGGAACGTGGCTCACGAACCGATATCGCGGCTGGTTGCGTTCGACATCATAGGCCAGTGACCCGTTTACGATGCCGTCGGTCGAGAACGCGAGCACCTTTAGCTCATGATAGTGCGTGGTAACGATGGTTCGCGCTCGACGACCGGTCCACGCCTCCAGCAGCGCCGATGCCAGAGCCGAACCCTCGGCAGGATCGGTTGAAGCTCCGATCTCATCGACCAGTATGAGACTGCCGTCGCGCGCCCCGTCCCAAGCTGCCTTGAGCTTCGTCAAGTGCGCTGTGAACGTCGAAAGATCTTGTGCAATCGACTGTGTATCACCGATGTCAGCGAAAACCGAATCGTGCCACGGCAACCGCGTGCCACGCCCGACCGGCGGTACCACCCCGCTCTGCGCCATCAGCACCGCAACGCCGATCGTCTTTAGGAGAACTGTCTTGCCGCCGGTGTTAGGGCCGGTCACAACCAGCGTCCGCTCGTCTGGTCCGAGCTCGAGTGTCAGCGGAACTAGGCCGCCCACACCGATCCCGTCAAAGTGCGCGATCAGCAGCGGGTGCCGCGCATCGACCAAAGCCAGCGTACCGCCTCCCAGCTCGGGCGCGTGACCGTCCGTGGCCAATCCGTAGCGAGCCCTGGCCAGGACGGTTTCGGCGTGGAGCGCGAGCCGAGCAGCGTGCTCGAGCTCGCCGCGACGATCGGCGAGCGCGCGAGTTAGCTCCCCGAGAATCCGCTCTTCCTCGCGACGCACGGCAAGACCTGCTCGTCTTAGCGCGTTGTTGGAGTCGACCATCGCGCTGGGCTCGACGAAGATTGTGGCTCCGGAAGCCGACTCGTCGTGGACGATTCCTGGTACTTCCGATAGCGCTTCGCGTCTCAGCGGAACCACGTACCGATCGTCGCGCACCGTAGCTTGGCTATCAACCGCGACCAGAACGTGCGGCAGATCCGCGATCAGCGCGTTCAGCCGATCGACGATGGTCGTCCTGAGCCGACGCACCTCCTGACGGAATCGCTTTAGATCGCGGCTCGCTTCGTCTACCAGCTTGGCCTCCCGGTCGAACGCATCCAGGATTGTCCGTTCGAGCTGCGGCTCGACGGGAGCGTGCTCGAAGCGCGTCGCCAACCGTGGCCACCGATCGACGTTCCGCTTGAGGAAAGTGGCCAGCTTGCGGGTCCCCTCGAAAGTGCGTGCGGCCGAGATCAGCGTCGCTCCGTCCAGCGTGGCGCCCTTGACCCCCAGGGCGCGCACCGTAGGTGCTTGGTCGATCACGTAGGGCGCCGGCAACGCCGACTCACTCGCGATCGCATCCATCCCCTCGGCCACTTCAGCCAGTGCTTCGCGCGCGCCTTCGACATCGGGCAGTGGCTTCAAAGCGCGCAGAGCAGCCGCGGCTGACTCGGCGTTGGTCTGGTTCGCGAGCAGCTCACAGATCGCTGACCACTCGAGAGCAACCAGCGTGTCGGATTCGGCAAGTACAGTCACAATGGGCGAAACGACGGCAGGCTTGTCGTCAATCGCGGCGCGGCGTCAGCCGAGTCGGTCCTTCACGCGGGCGCTGACGACGCTCCCGTCGACCCG
>JBFGIA010000127.1:0-5106 GCA_041577935.1 Gemmatimonadota bacterium
ACATGTGCCCGAAGTAACCGAAGCTGGCCAGCCGCACGCCGCGGTCGACCATGACGCGTCCGACTTGATGCGGATCGAACACCGCGCGCGGGAACGGGAACGGCCCTTCGCGACCCGCCAGCTCGGCGAGCAGCCCACCGGCGGCGGTCAAAGTCGACGTCGCTACGATGACGAGGCGCCAATCGAGACCACCCAACCCTTTGACGAGATGCGGCGTCGCCGATCCGATCGTGAGCGCGCCCACCAAGACACCGAGCGCGACTCCCCTCCCCCGGCGGAACCACGTGGCCATCGACTTGAGCGCGGGTGGGTAGACCCCGGCTAGAAAGAAACCGGTGGCAAACCGGAGCGGGATCGCTTCCGAAGGACCACCGGCGGTGAGCAAGAGCGCGTTGGCAGCCGCTGCTCCGCTGGCGCCGATCAGAAACAGGCGACGCGGCGAAACGACGTCAGGCAGCGTCAGAAGCGCCGACGTCAGGGCACCGACGACAAACCCGAGCTGGACGGCGATCGTGAGCCAGGCACCCGCGCTGGGCGAGAGCGCCCACTGCTCGACCAGCTGTGGCAGAACGGCCGACGCCGAAAACCACGTCGTCTTGCCCAGCACGAGAGCCGCCGCCAGAACGGCCAGCGCCGACCATCGACCGGGCGGATCGGTGATACCGCCCGACGACGTGTTCTGTTCGACTTTCGACATCGCTCAAAAGTGGTGTTACGTCGGTACGTGCGCTAGGCTGCCCCGATGCTCGGAAGCGATCGCAAGCACCGGGTGCTGGTTCTGGGGGGCACGGGCTTTATCGGCCGCGAGATCGTGCTCGCGCTGGCGCAAGCCGGTCATCCAGTCACCGTATTTCACCGCGGTCATACGCCGGGTGACCTGCCAGACTCCGTCGATCGGGTACTCGGCGAACGCCGCCACCTCAGCCAACACGCCGACCAGCTCCGGGCCACTGAACCCCGCGTCGTCGTCGACGTCATCGCCTACACCGAGTCGGACGCTGCAGTGTGCGTCGAGGTCTTCGGTGGTGTGGCCGAGCGGTTGGTCGTCATCTCGAGCCAGGACGTCTATCGCGCATACGAGCGGTTTCTTGGCGTCGGCAACGGAATGGTCGAGGCGGTTCCCTACACCGAGGCGGCCGCGCTGCGAGACCACCTCTATCCGTATCGGGATCGCGTCACCGGCGATAACCCGTGGATCACCGACTACGACAAGATCCTGGTCGAGCGCGCAGCAATGGCGGACGAACGACTCGCCACGACGGTGCTTCGGCTGCCGATGGTGTATGGCCCCGGCGATCGTCAACAGCGGCTCGCACCATACGTCCAACGCATGAGCGACGAACGGGATGCGATCCCGCTCGAAAAGGGTCACGCCGGCTGGCGCTGGACCCGCGGTTACGTTGGTAACGTCGCTCACGCCGTTGCACGGGTGTGTGACGACGATCGCGCCACCGGGGGAGTGTACAACCTGGGCGAGCCCGACGCGCTATCCGAGGCGGAATGGGTCGCGGCGGTCGGGCGGGCGGCGGGTTGGAGTGGTCAAGTCGTGCCGATAGAGCGCTCCCGGTGGCCGGTCGAGCGGCAACTACCGTACGACTGGAACCAAGATCTGGTCGCCGATACGACGCGGTTGCGCGATGAGCTCGGGTACGTGGAACCGATCGATCGCGACGAGGCGTTACGCCGCACCGTCGCGTGGCAGCGCGATCAAAATCGTCTGGGCGACTCGAGCCGAGAGTACGCCGCCGAGGATCGATGTCTCGAGGACTAGGAGCGGATCCGTATCCTGACGAAGCGGTCGACGAAGTTGGTCAACACACGCGTCGCGAGCGGCGCATCGCTAACCACCGGCGTGGGGTTGACGAGGTGGGCTCGTCGGGCGACAAAATCGCGCGAGATGTCGGCAGTGACCTCGGCGTGGAACTGAATCCCGCGACAACTCTCGCCCACCGCTAGAGCTTGGATTGCAGTATGCGCATTCGACGCCAACGACACGCCGCCAGGTGGCAGCTCGACGACGTAGTCCTCGTGTGTCGCTTGGACCTGGAACCGGTCCGGGTAGCCCGCAAACAGCGGGTCGTCCCGCCCCTCGTCGGTTAGCTCGACTTCTACGGTGCCGAGCTCCCAACCGCCGGGATGCAGCTCGACGCGGCCGCCCAGCGCAGCAGCGATCGCCTGGTGGCCGTAGCAAACACCGAGCAGCGGTTTCTGGCGTTCGACCAGCGTTCGGATCCAACCCAGCAGGTCGTGGACCCGTGGATCGTCATCCACGACCGAGCTCCGCGCGCCGGTGACGATCCATCCGTCGACCGCATCTGGATCGGGGGGTGGCGTATCGGCCAACGCAAAAACTCGACAGTCGATCCCGATCGGCTCGAGCACGCGCCGGAACCACGCGTCGTAATCCCCGAACCGCTCGATCATGCCCGCGTACGTGGAGCCAGGCTTCAGTATCCCGATCGATCCGCTGACCACGCTCACGACCTCTCACCGCTAATGCCAACCGGAACGGCGCTAGCCTCGCGTGCCAACCGCAGCTGACCACACGCGCCTTCGATGTCGAGACCGCGGCTCTTGCGGATCGTGATCGGCGATCGAGTGAGCTCCGTGACGGCGTCACGAAAGGCCGTCGTCTCGGCTTCGGTCGGACGACGGAAGCCCAACCCTTCGACCGGGTTGTAACGCATCAGGTTGACCTTGGCCGGGACGCGCTTGAGAAGCTCGGCCAGCGCCACCGCGTCCACCTCCCCATCGTTGACACCCGGCAGGTGGACGTACTCGAACGTCAGACGCTTGCCGGTTGATTGGGTCCACACTCGGCAGGCGGCGGTCAACTCGCAGAGCGGATGCCGCCGGTTGAGCGGCACGATCTCGTCCCGGACCTCGTCCCGCGCAGCGTGGAGCGAAACCGCGAGTCGAACTTGTGGAAACCGTTCACCGAGGGCGACGATCCCCTCCGGCACGCCGACCGTCGATACGGTGATGCGCCGAGCGCCGAGGTCGATCCCGCGCGAATCGATCAGTATGTCGAGCGCTGTGTCAACCTGCTTCCAGTTGAGCAGCGGCTCGCCCATCCCCATAAAGACAACGTTCATACCGATGTCACTGCGGCCGCGCAAGACGTGAAGGCAGCGCGCCTGATCGACGATCTCGCCAGCCGTCAGGTTGCGCCGGTAACCAAAGACTCCGGTGGCGCAAAACGCGCACGCCAGCGGACAACCGACTTGACTCGAGATGCAGATCGTGTCGCGACGTCGAGTCGGGATCAGCACCGACTCGACCAACTCGTCGTCGACCAGCTTCCACAGGAACTTGCGCGTTCCGTCGGCCGATTTGCGTTCCTCATGCGGCGCGATCGATGGAAGACGGTAGTCGATGTCGAGTTGGGCGCGCAGGTCGGTCGGCAACGTCGTGATCGACGTCCAACCGGTGGCGCCATGGCGGTAAACAGCCTCGACGATCTGAGCCACCCGGTAGCGCGGCTCGCCACGCTCGACAAGCCAACTTCTCAGTGATGCCTCGAGCTCCGCCGGCCGCAAGCTCAGCAGCTCGACTCGGGGATCGAGGTCGGTCAAGCGCTCCAGTCGCCGATCTATCACTTCGACTGCGCGACCTCGATCTCGCGCCGCAGGTGCCCGCGGGCGGTCTCGATCCGCTCGACGACCAGTGACTTCCCCATCGCCGCCATCGTCTCGAAGATTCCGGGGCTCACTCGGGTGCCGGTCAGCGCCACCCGCAGCGCCTGCATCAGCTTGCCGGCGCTGACGCTACGCTCCTCGCAGAGCGCCCGCAGCCGAGCTTCCATTCCTTCCAGATCGTCGAACCCAGCCTCACCGTCGACGTAGCTGGCCGCCACTTCCAGCAGCTCGCGGGCCACCTTGGGATCCTTCCAGAACTTCGCAACCGCATCCGGCTGGTACTCGATCGGACCGCCGAAGAACGGACGCCCCTGAACGACGAGGTCGTCGAGTGTCCGCGATCGGGTCTTGACCATCGCCATCAGCTCGGCGAACCAGATCGCACGCTCGGCCAGCTCCATCTCGGTCGCGATCCCGGCGTCGACAAACCGTGGCCGAACGAGATCGGCGACCGCCATCCCCGACATCATCGACAGGTGCTGCCCGTTCAACCACTCGAGCTTCTGGACGTCGAACACGGCACTCTTGCCGGTAATCCGCTCGAGCGAGAACGCCTCGATCAACTCGGCCTGCGACATCACCTCGCGATCATCGCCGGGCGACCAGCCGAGCAGCGCCAGGAAGTTGGTAAACGCCTGGGGTAGGTACCCCTGCTCCTGGTAGGCGGACACACCGAGCGCGCCATGGCGCTTGGACAGCTTGCGCTTATCGGGGCCCAAGATCAGTGGTACGTGCGCGAATCGCGGCACCGTCGCCTTCAGCGCCTGATAGAGCAGGATTTGCTTGGGCGTGTTCGATATGTGATCGTCGCCGCGGATTACATCGGTGATCCGCATGTCGCGGTCGTCGACGGTGACCGCCAGGTTGTAGACCGGGGCGGCATCCGAGCGCAGCACGATGAAGTCGCCGATCGTCCGGTTGTCGAACCGCGTCGGGCCATGAACCGCATCGATCCAAGCCGTCTCCCCGAAGGGCACGCGGAACCGAATCGTGTGCGGCTCGCCATTCTCGCAGCGTTCGGCCGCACGAGCGGGAGGGATCGCCCGGCACTTCCCACTGTACACGTACGACTCTTTGCGTGAGATCGCGGCCTTGCGCTCGGCCGCCAGCTCCTCGACCGTGCAGAAGCACGGATAGGCAGCATCCGCCTCGAGCAGAGCGTGTGCTGCGGCCTGATGATTGTCCCTGCTTTGCGATTGGAAGTGCGGCCCCTCGTCCCAATCGATGCCCATCCACTCGAGACCTTCGAGAATGGCGGTCGTCATCTCACCTGTGGAGCGCTCCAAATCCGTGTCCTCGATACGTAGTACGAGCTCACCGCCATTGTGGCGCGCCCAGAGCCAGTTGAACAACGCGGTGCGCGCGCCACCGATATGCAGATAACCCGTCGGAGATGGCGCAAAGCGCACAACGGGGGCGGCGCCCGGCGGCGCAGGCTTTATCGCGGTCGCGGACATCTGACCTTTCA
>JBFGIA010000128.1:0-4923 GCA_041577935.1 Gemmatimonadota bacterium
ACGGTCGCTGCGAAGCCGGAGATCGACCGCTGAGGCTTCTCTCCGTCTAAAAAGTCACCGAACCCCCAATCCCTGGCCGCTCGCTCATCGATGCGAGTGAGGTCGAGTAGCCGTCGGGTCACGGTCCCCAGGAACATCCCAGCCAACCAGAACAGCAATAGCAGCAGGAGCGCCTTGGTCAGCACCGGAATGCCTTCGGCGAAGCGCTGCCACATGACGACCATGACCTCGCTCCAGATGGATTCCGTCTGGCCGACGGCTGCGGCGCCGCCCTCGCTGGCGGTGGAGACGGCCTCTTCGGCCGCTGCGACGACGGCTTCTCCAGTCTGCCGCGCCGTCTCGGTCACCGAAGTCGTGGCAGCCTCGGGAGCCTGCTCGACCGTCTCGGTCTCGGTACCGGTTGGCCTCAGTTGAGGCTCCTGGCCGTTCAGGACGCCGCCGGCCAGGGTCGCCATAACAAAGCCGAGGAGAAGGAGTTTCTTCATGATGTGAGCCTCCGAAAGTGAGAGGTGGGCCGTGCCTGAAGCGGTGGCCCTACTGGATGAGACACCGGCTCGCACCACCGGTCACCCCGACGGCTCCGGCCGCGATGAATGTGACCACCGCAAGAAGTCGGGGTCTCATTTGTCGAGAGACCCGACGGGCCCTCGTTACCTGACCTTTTGCGCATGTTCGACACGGTTCTGCGCGGGCTCTCCTGACTCTCCAAGGAGGATTGTTATCATGAGAAAGAGATCTATTCTGACAGCACTGCTCATCCCTTGTGGCCTCGTGGCGAACGCCGCACTGGCACAAGAGGATCTCTATCGCTGGGCGGCCCCAACTGCCAACGAGCAGCTGGCAGCCGACGCCACCGTGGTGCCGTCGGGCCAAGGGGCACTGTTCGCGCCGGCTATGTCGTCGGATCGCCAGGATGAGCCCCAGGTTCTGGTATTCCGGGGCGACCAGCAGGTCGCCAGCGGCAAGACCGGCGAAAGGATCGTGGTGCCACCGGGCGAGTACGTCGTACACGTCGGTAGCGGTGCGATCAATCAGATGGTCCGGAACGAGGTCTCCGTCACTGCCGGCCGGACGACCATGGTCGACCCCGTCTGGGGTGGGCTCAGGATCGAAGTCGTCGACGAGAACAACATCGCGTTTCGTGGCACCTACGAGATCATCCGTTCCACCGATCGTGAGGTGCTCGGCATTGGGTATGGTCGCGACCTGCTCCAAGGCGAGCCGCTTAACACCTGGTTGCTCGAGCCTGGGCTCTACCGGATCGTGAGATCGGGGGAGACCTATCGCGCACGCCGGGATTTTGCCACGGTCGATGTGCGTGCGGGTTCACTCGTGCGCTTCAAGCTGGTCCAGAACGAGACGACCGGCGAGTTCCGGGGAGCCGGTGTGGTTAGCGCCGAGGAAGCCGGAGAGGCGGGTGCCGACACCTACTGGACGCGGCGCGTGACGCTTGGCGGAGCGGTTTCGTTCAATACGACCGACAATGTCGCGGGCGCCACCAATCAGAGCACGATCAATGGGTTGGTATTTCTCGACACCTACGTGACCTACGACGACGGCGCGAATTTCGGGTCGGCCCTGTTCGAGCTCGAAGAAGGCGTGCTGCGTGTCGATCCGGAAGGCAGCGACGCGCTGCCGACCCAGAAGACGCAGGATCGCTTTCGTACAGACCTTCTGTACGTCCGGTTCGTCAACGAACACTGGGGTCCCTACGCGCGTTTCGGGATCTTGACCAACTTGTTTGCTTCCGACGTGCTGGCGACGGATGACGTCAATGTTGCCTTCAACAAGCTCGACGGGACGCGAGACGTGGTCTTCGTGCCGGCCAACAGTGAGTACCGCACAGCGGACGCTTTTGGCTCTCTGCGGGTTCGCGAAGGCTTGGGTATCAACTATCGATTGGCGCGCAATCGCTGGGCGACGCTGAACTGGCGAGGAGGCATCGGCTTCCGCCAGAATAACTTCAACGACGCGTTCCTTTTGGACGACAGCGCCGCAACGCCGGAGCTCGACTACTTCGAGATCGACGACTTCAACGAGGAAGGCCTGGAGACGACGCTGGTCGGGAGCGTTCGCATGACGAGGAACCTCCTTTGGATCACCGACTTTGGGGTTTTTGGCGACTTCGGCGACTTGGGTGATCCCACCATCGACTGGCGTAACACATTGAGCCTACGGCTCAGTCGAAGGATCTCGATCGACTACACTGCGGACATCCTTCGTCAGCCGCAGGTGATTGACGAGACGCAGCTACGGCAAAACGTCCTGCTGCGATTCTCGTGGGATCTTCTGTAAGAACGCAGGATCTTAGCGGAGGGTAGGGCCGCTCGCCCATCGTGAAGGGCACACCCGACCCTCCGCTTCCTTTCTGCTGGTTGCCTGAGAAAGAGCAGGTAAATCCGGTACATACAACCGGAAAAATTTATGGTATAATCGGCGCGTACTGTCTTGACAGGAGGAACAGAAACGATGCCCTACTGCCCTGCCTGCGATGAGCGGCTCGAGGTCCGCCCAGGAGATTACGAAAAGGGTGAGATCTTCGATTGCCCCGAATGTGGTAGCGAGCTCGAGGTCGTAAACACCTCGCCGCTCGAGATCGACTTCGCTGAATCGGAGGAAGAGTACGAGCTCGAGCAGTTGGACTGGAACTAGCTCCGATCATCTGAATCTCGATCAGTGCTGATCGAGGAAGTGAAACCCTCTAAACAAAACGGAAGGGCGGCGAATCGAGTTTATTTGATTCGTCGCCCTTTGCCTTTGCAACTCTGAACTGGAGGAGAAAGACGATGGATCAGAAGGCGGATACGCCGGAGTACTTCCTGCTGCGACCCGAGGTTGAAAGGAGCTACGGGTACAGCCACGCGGTGAAGATTGGCGACGATATCAAGATTTCGGGTGCGGTGAGCATGGACGGTGAAGGCAACCCAACCGCCATCGACGATCTGGAGCAGCAGATGAAGAACGCTTACTCCGATCTCGACCAGGTTCTGAAGCACTACGGTTATACCTTCGACGACGTGATCGTCGAAAACGTCTATACGACCGATATGGCGAGATTCCTCGAGGTTGCTTCCTATCGGAACTCGATCTACACGAAGAACTTTCCGACCGGAACTTGGATCGAGGTCAAAGGACTCGCCCTGCCAGAGTTCATGATCGAGATCGAGTTGGAAGCGAATAAAGCCAGGTGAGCGCGTAGGCCGCTTGCGGCGTCTATCGAGCGCCAGCCCAACCTCCGGCGGCCCGACGAGATTCCGGTTGTCGCTGCGTCGTCGGGGGTACAATTTCGCTTCCTCTGAGACGCACAACCCTCAACAGGAGGTTTTGATGCCCGATACGCAGGCTGGCAAATTCGTTTGGTATGAATTGATGACTTCCGACCCCGATGCGGCGCAGTCGTTCTATCACGAGACGATCGGCTGGGGCACCACACCGTTCGAAGAGTCGCCCGAGCCGTACACGATGTGGATGAACGGTGAAAGCCCGGTCGGCGGAGTCATGGCTCTCCCCGAGGAGGCCAAGAAGGCGGGCGCGCCACCGCACTGGATCGCCTACATCACGACGCCAGACGTCGACGCGACGACGGAAAAGGTGAAACAGCTGGGCGGCAACCTGATCCACGGCCCGATGGAGATCCCCAACGTAGGTCGGTTCGCTATCGTCTCCGATCCACAGGGCGCGGTGTTTGCGATCTACAAGCCGGCCAACGAGCCTGAAGGCGACGATCACGAGCCAGGGGTCGGCGAGTTTAGCTGGCACGAGCTAGCGACTACCGACCACGAAGGCGCGTTCGAGTTCTACTCGAAGCTGTTCGGCTGGAAGAAGACCGAAGCGATGGACATGCCCGAGGAGGCAGGCACTTATCAGATGTACGGCCTCGGCGACAAGACGATGGGCGGGATGTTCAACAAGCCGGTCGAGATGCCTGGACCGCCGATGTGGCTCTACTACACCACCGTATCGGACGTCACCGAAACAGCCGAGAAGGTCCAAGCGAAGGGTGGCCAAGTCTTGAACGGCCCGATGGAAGTGCCAGGGGGCGGTATGATCGCTCAGTGCATGGATCCCCAAGGCGCGCCGTTCGCTATTCACTCGAAAGCCACTGGCTAGACAAAGACGACCTTTCGGTTCGAGGGGGCTCCGACAGGAGCCCCCTTTCTTACGTCACTTGCCTCGCCGGCCATTCTTATCAAGACTACTAGCCTGAATTAGCCACCAAGGGTCACAATCTGGGAGGAACGATGAGCAAAAAACTGGCTGGCTTGTTGGCCGCTCTAGCTACGGTCGCGATCGCCTCTCCGCAGCCAGTCGACGACGAATCGGTTTTCGTCAAGGGGCTCAAAGCGGGTGAACGCGAGTCGCTGCTCTACGTGTGGACTCGCGACGGTGACGGCCAGGATAGCGACTTCCTAGCGGTCGTGGACGTCAATCCCGATTCGCCAGAGTACGGCCAGATCATCGCCACCAGCCCCACCGGTTCGGCGGCGAACGAGGCGCACCACTTCGGTTACACGGTAAACGCGGATCGGATCTTCGCCGGCGGCATGTTCACCAACAAGCTCTTTATCTACGACTTGGCGCAGGACCCGAAGGATCCCCAGTTGATCGACACAATCGATCTCGATCCGACCGGGTACAGCGGTCCCCACACGTTCTACGCCATCCCCGGTGGAGTGATGATCGCCATGCTCGGGTCGGTCGACGGCGGGACACCGGGTGGGCTCGTTTTCCTCGACGACGATGGCAACTTCATCGAGTCGTATCCGTCGGAGCGGGACGGTCCACCGGTCTACATGTATGACGTCGGAGTGAAGCTCGAGATGAACCGCATGATCACCTCGAGCTGGGCTCCACCCGAGCACATCATGCACGAGCTAACCCCGCCCGAGCTGGTCGGCGACGAGATCGTTGTCTGGGATTGGG
>JBFGIA010000129.1:0-4808 GCA_041577935.1 Gemmatimonadota bacterium
ACCCCGCGTTCCATGATCGAAGCGAGCGTCGGCAGGTACCCCTCGGAGGCCCAACGCTCGAGCCACCCCGGATCGCCGACATCAAGTCCGAGGATGATCAGCGGTGGCGCCACGGAAGTGCTCAAGCGGACCGTGTCTCGCCGTTCAACCGAACGACTCGCCCCGAGCGCGCCGATTCTTCGGCCGCGACCACTGCTTTCAAGCTGAGATACCCGTCATAGAAGTTGGGCGATGGTGGTTGTCCCTCACGAACGGCGTTGACAAAATGCGCCAGCGCGGGACGGAACGACGGCTCCCGAGCAGGCGACCGGTACGCCTCCCAGATGCTGCCGGCATACCTCAGTGACTGAAATGTGGATTGCACACCGTGCCACCCGGGGAGCGCGGGCGAGTCGGTCGCGACCTCGACGCTGGGCGATCGGTAACGGTCGACCGACAATCGCGCCTTCTCCGTGTAGATCTCGAATCGATCCTCGTTCACGGTGTTGATCGACAGAAACGACTGAACCACGAGGCCGCCGGCGAGTGTGACCTGAACGGTCGCGGTGTCGGCTTCGCTGCGCTGCGATCGGAGCTGCGCCGACACTTCTTCGATTTCGTCTTCAAACAGATATCGTATCAGATCAAAGTGGTGCGAGGCCTGGTCGAGAAGCGCGCCTCCCCCGCTCTCCCGGTGTCGTTTCCAGTCCGGCAGCGTCTCCTCGGGCGTCGCCAGCACCGTGCGCGCCGCGACCCACGCACCAAATCTACCCGAGTGAAGGCGTAGCTTGAGGTCCCGATAGGCGCGGTGGAAGCGGTAGTTAAAACCGATCATGCCGACCGTGCCTGCCCGCTCCAGAGCCGACAAAACGGATCGGGCTTCCTCCAGTGTCGTAGCCAGTGGCTTTTCCACGTACACATGCTTGCCCCGATCCAAAGCGGCCACTGTGACCTTGGCGTGCACACCGCTCGGCGCGCAGACGACCACCGCTTCCACTTCCCCCATCTCCAACAGTGTCTGGTAATCGGCGACGGTTGTGCATCCAGCTTGTTGGCCAGCTTCTTCCCGTAGCTGCGAGTCGGTTTCCGCCACCGCGGTAACGCGCACGTCTGGCAGACCTTCGAGAACAGGCAGGTGCACACGCCGCGCTACACGGCCGCACCCGATCAGACCGACCTGGACGGTAGACATTACGCGGCCACCTTGTGCACGCGATCGAGCCGCAGTCGGTGATGATCGTCGAACAGCCGGCGGTAGGTGAAGAACACGATGCCAAAAGCGCCGAGCGCCGCCGCCGAGGCGATCATGAACATGATGACGATCTGGTATCGGACGGCGTCCGTCGGCGCGGCACCAGCGAGAATCTGGCCGGTCATCATGCCCGGCAGGCTGACGATCCCGATCACCATCATCGAGTTGATCGTCGGAATCAATCCGACTCGCATGGCGTCACGGATCTGGTCGTGCGCTGCTTCCCAACGCGTGCCGCCGAGCGCCAGCGTCGCCTCGACGGCGTCGCGGCGTTGCACCAGCGATTCCACAAAGCGGTCCAGCGACAGCGAGATGCCGTTGAGCGTGTTGCCCAACACCATGCCCAGTAATGGGATCAAGTACTGGGGATCGAACCACGGGTCGACCCGCACGATGCCGACTAGCGCGAGCCCGGTCACGAAGAATGCCGCGCCGGTCACCGACACCAGGCTGCTCCAGTAGACGCCCGCGAACCGGCGCTGGGTGCGGTTCACCGCCGCCACTCCGGCAATAGCGGTCATGGCGGCTGCCATCGCCAATACCGGGAGCGGGTTCTCGAGGGAAAACACCCATTCCAAAACGAGGCCGACGAGAAGCAACTGGACGCTCATCCGTAGCGCCGCAATCACGAGGCGACGACCGAGGTCAAGCCTGAGCGCCGCCGACAATCCGAGGTTGGCAACGATCAGGAGTCCGGCAACAGCGGTCTGCGCGTATCCAATTTGGAGATAGCCGTTCACGAGATCGTTGCCCGGGAACCGTCGAGTGTCAACGTGCGATCGGCGACGCGTTCCACCTGGGCTGCGTCGTGACTCGTCCACATGCTGGCCCGCCCGGGAGATTCGGCGACCCAACGCGCCACCAGCTCTTCGGCTTGCTCGGTGGCAGTAGCATCCATCGATGCGCTGGGCTCATCGAGCAGCAACACCGAGGGTTCCACGCTGAGGGCGCGGGTCAAAGCGACGATCTGAGCCTCGCCGCCGGACAGGTCAGCGGCATACTTCTCGAGAAACGTCGCGTCACGATCAAACGCCGCGAGTCGTCGGATCGTTACCGAGCGGTCGTAACCCTTGGAACGATGTGCGGCAAGGCGAAAGACAGCCCGCAGGTTGTCCTCGACCGAGCCCTCCCACAGCGCCGGGCGCTGATGCAGATAGACCACGCGTGCGCGGTACGCCGGCATCTGCCACTGGTCGAGGGGTTTGTCGTCGATGGCGATACGACCCTCGTCTGCGGGATCAAGGCCGGCGAGGCAACGCAGCAACAACGACTTGCCGGCACCTGTCGGGCCGACGATCGCCAGATTCTGACCAGCCATCAGCTGCACATCGACGCCGCGCCAGATCCAACCCTCGCCGATTCGGCGTCCGAGATCGGTTGTGACCAACACCCCTAAATCCCTCCTCGGTAACAATATACCGCTAATCCACTTGGTATTTGCCTGGTCCCGAGTCGACATCTGGGGGGGGTCAACGTTCCCACGTTCGACATCGCCGACGTGACGGACGCGGGACGGCCGCCTCGGCTACGCGGTCTCACCGATGGTTAGTCTCTTTGGCAGCGTGCAGGGCGACATCGCCTTCAGCGACGAGAACGAGATCACGACCGACAACGCATGGGTTTGGCCGTTGGCGTTCGGCATCGAGATCTCAACCCGCTAGTACCTCCCGCACGACTGCCCTCCCAGAAGCGGCGAGCGTCGACCGCGCTCGCCGCTTTTTCATACGGCGTTGACACTCCCAGGCGGAACGAGCCAGACCTAGCTCAGCCACCGACCGATCTGAAATGAGATCGCCGCCACGGACGCACCCAGAGCGGTTCCCCACACCATATCCACGGCGGCCACGACGGCCGGAAAATTTTTCATCAAGGCGAGATTGGTCAGATCGTAGGTGGCGTAGGTGACGAGCCCAAAGAAAGCGCCCAGCACGACCGCGTTGACGAGCGAAGTGCGATCGAGCGCTGGGAGCACCGCAAACACGAGCAGCCCAGCGATGAACAACAGGTAGAACCCGATCGCTGCTGGTAATTGGACATCAGGGCGCAGCAGATGGCCCAATCGACTGCGGTAGAACCCGGTCGCGACAACCGAGAGCCACACCAAGTCAATGGCGAAAAAGACAATTGCGGTCAACACGTACAGCTTGATGTAGAACATCACAATTCCCCTCTCGCCAAACACTCGATTCATCGTTGTAAGCAACGATACTCGGACAAACTACAACCATGAAGCTGCAACGTTGGCGCCAGCTAGCATTAGCAATGCTAGGGCGAAGAGGATCAGGGGGGGCTAATCAGCCGTCAGGAAACGCTGATAAACTGGTCGGGACCTGCGTCCTCCTCTTCCTGTTCGAGCTCCCGGAGCAGACAGTTCACCGTTTGCTGCACGAGTTCTTCGAGCTTGACCCCGCGACGCTTCGCTTCATGCTCGTACGCCCGGTAGTGCTCGTCGGTGAGCTCTGCCAAGACCTTGACCTTATGCATCTAGACTCTCCTGTTAAGCCGGCACTCCCTTGTGCCCGTAGCAGAGGATCCCGCTGTGGCCTTCCTTGCGAATCAGGCGGAACTCGAGCGCTACGTCCATTCCGGGAAGTACCGTGGACGGATCGCAGTCGACGACCTGGGTCATAAGGCGAGCGCCCTCCGGCGTTTCCACGACCGCCATGGCGTACGGTGCCTCCATCAGAAAGTCGTCAGGAGGGACGTGTACGACCGTCGATGTGATCACCTTGCCTTTCCGCGACAGCGTCAGCTTCTCGAACTCCTCGCCCCGACACGAAGGACAGAACCGCCGGATCGGAAAAACGACTTTGCTGCAACCGCTACAGCGACCGGCCTCCAGACGGTACCGGGCGGGGATCTCTCTGGTGTATCGCGGACTCGGCACGATCACACGCCTTCAAAAATGTGGACCACGGAGCTGGCTCCTGATCCGCCCATGTTCTGCGCCAAACCGACGCGAGCGTTCTCCACCTGCCGTTGACCCGCCTTACCCTGCAGCTGCCGGAAGATCTCTATCGTTTGAGCGATACCGGTCGCGCCCACCGGGTGCCCTTTCGACTTCAGGCCCCCGCTGGTGTTCACCGGGATCTGGCCACCGATCGCGGTCAGCCCATCGCGCGCGGCCGGACCCCCTTTGCCCTCTTCGACGAACCCCAACGCTTCGATGCAGCAGATCTCCGCGATCGTGAAGCAGTCGTGGACTTCGGCGACGTCGACGTCCCGCGGGCCGATGTCGGCCATCTGAAACGCCCGCTGGCCCGACTTTTGGACAGCGTCGAGAAAGGCAGGGTCGTCGCGGTCAGCCAGCGCCATCGAGCCGCTCGCCAACCCGCTGGCGACGATCTTCACCGGCCGATCGGTGAACTCCCTCGCCATCTCGAGGGGACAGAGGAGCACGGCGGCGGCACCGTCGGTCACCGGTGAGCAGTGGAGCAGACGGAGTGGCTCCGACACCAGCGACGACGCCATCACCTGCTCAGGGGTGACCTCGCGACGAAACTGGGCCTTCTCGTTCATCGCCCCGTGGCGATGGTTCTTGACGGCGACCCACGCCAGGTCTTCCTCGGTCGTGCCG
>JBFGIA010000130.1:0-4796 GCA_041577935.1 Gemmatimonadota bacterium
GACGATGAGTGGGTCTATTATGTCACCAGCCGAGAGGCTTCGTTGCCATTAAGGAATCCGTTCTGTGCGGTGGATGCGGCGATTGTCGGCAAGATCGACTCGGTGGACCGGACATGATCCTCGCGCGGGTCACCGGGACCGTCACGTCGAGTGACAAGGATCCCGAGTTGAGGGAGTACAAGCTGCTGGTCGTTCAACCGTTGGCGATCGATGGTCGTGACGAAGGCGAAGAGATGATCGCCGTCGACCGGGTCGACGCCGGTGTCGGTGACAAGGTGCTTGTTTCTCGCGAGGGAACCGGCGCTCGGCTTGTCACCGGTCGCGAGCGGGTTCCACTTCAGAACCTGGTCATTGGTGTGGTGGATCGAATCGACTTCTTGAAGCCAACCGGTTCACAAGAGTGACGACGGGTCCGAACATCGATCTGTTGGCCGATCTGATCGCGGCCGAGCTCAGGGCGCAGCTCGCGAGTGGGACCGCCTATGCGCTCGGCGCCTGCGATCGCTGTGACGGTGCGCACTGCGTAGACCACTGCGCCGACAAGGTGCGGCGATTGGCGGCGTGTGGCGCAGACCGGTTCACCGCTGGTCCCGGCGTCGACGCGTGTGACAACGTTTTGGCTCGCATGATCGATCACACGTTGCTCGCGCCGACAGCCAGTCAAGAAGAGATCGAGGCCCTCTGTGACGAAGCGGTGGAGTTCTGTTTTGCCACCGTGTGCATCAACCCGTGGTGGGTGAGGTTGGCCGTCGAGAGGTTGGCGACCACACCAGTCCGGGTTTGTACGGTGATCGGTTTTCCGTTGGGCGCCAATCGATCCGAGACCAAAGCGTACGAGGCGATCCGCGCGCTCGAAGACGGTGCCGCAGAGCTCGACATGGTGATCAACGTAGGTGCGCTCCGGTCGGGCGCCTACAGCGAGGTCGAGCGAGACATCCGCGGTGTGGTCGAGGCCGCTCGTCGGAGAGCTAAGGTCAAGGTGATCATCGAGACCGCATACCTGACCGACGAGGAGAAGGTGAAGGCGTGCGTCTTGGCGCAGGCCGCAGGAGCACACTTTGTGAAGACGTCGACCGGTTTCGGGCCGGGTGGTGCGACCGAGGACGACATCCGACTCATGCGTCGTGCGGTTGGTGCCGAGCTGGGCGTCAAGGCCGCAGGTGGCGTGGGGGATCAGCCAACCGCACTCAAGATGATTGAGGCTGGCGCGACGAGAATCGGAGCCAGCGCCGGCGTCAGAATCGTCCGCGGGAACGGTGCCGGACCCGAGCGACCATATGGCGCGACGGCGGCGGGGCCGCCGGTTTCGCACAAGGCCGACGTCCGGGCGAGCGTGATTCCCGCTCCCCGCGCTACGATTCACAAGCTGGGGTAGCGCCAGAGCCGCAAGCGCTGGGCTAGACCACCTGCAACTGGGTACGATGCCAAGCGGTGTTCATGTAGCCCTTGAAGTTCCAGCCGATGGCCGCATGCTCGGGTTGATGAGAACCGGTTCCTCGGACCCGGACGATGATTTCACACTCGCCGCCCGCCAGCTCGACAACGATTCTCCACAAATACCACGTGCCCCGCGCGCCGGAGCCCAGTTTTGCCGGGTGCCATGACGCGCCACCGTCCGCCGAAACTTCGACGCCGTCGACTTCGGCTCCGCCAGCGCCCATCGCGTATCCGGCCAGACTGACGGGGCCGGCTTTGACTGGTATTCCACCGTCGATGCGGCACAGTACCGCCGTCGGTCCGACTTCGCCGAGCATCATTCCGTGGTCCCAATCGACCGTTTCCGCGGACACGACGGGTGGGAAGAGCTTGTAGCTCTTACGCTGGTAGTAATTGTCCGACGGTGTTGCTTGGACTCGGATCTCAGTGACCCACTTGATGCTGCGCGCCCCGATGTAACCGGGGACTACGACCCGCAGCGGGTACCCGTGGGTCGCCGGCAACGGTTTACCGTTCATCTCATAGGCCAGCAGAACGTCGGGGTCCCCGGCCTTTTCGATCGGGATGGAACCCCCAAACGGAAACGTCTGGCTGCCCTTCCGGGTGCGGTCGCGACCCACGAACGCTGCGTGCTTCGCGTCATCGCTTACGCCGGCGGCAGCCAATACGTCACGCAGTGCAACACCGCCCCAGCGGGCGTTGCCGATCGCCTCCGCGCCCCATGGTACTTCGCCTGGGATCTCGCGCACGGCGATCAGCTCGTCGCGCCGGTTGCCGGCACACTGCAACGTCGCCTCAACTACGTGAAACTCGAACTCGCGCGTCAGATCATCGAGCGACAGCTCGAGCGATCGCTCGACTAGGCCGCCGACCGACAGTCGGAACCTTGAGACATCGATTTCTGGGACAGGGGCGTGGTTGCGAACGAAGAAAAGCTCTTCCGGAGTGACAGGCGAGTTGACCAGCGCGGCCAACGGTGGCCCGCCATTGAATGGCGCGGTGTGCCGCACGATAAAGTCGGCGTGTTTGGTTGGCCGGATCCGTTCCACCGATCCTCCTTTGGTATCGCCCATCGCTCTGCGGTTTACGATGTTTCGTCGACCGCCGGCGTCAATAGATCCAATGGCCCGCGGCCTGAACCCAACCCGGGGGCGCGCTCGATCGCCTGTCGAACCCACTGTCGCGCCGCCCGCACGGCGATCTCCAACGGTTGACCGCGCGCCAGCCGAGCCGCGATCGCCGAGGCCAACGCACACCCCGACCCATGCGTGCTGGTGGTCGCGATGCGGGGCTCTTGAAACACCTCGCGGTTCCTACCGTCGCAGTATATATCGACCACGTGATCTCCATCTAAATCGCCGCCCTTGACGAGTACCGCTTTGACACCGAGTTGATTGATGAGCGCGTCGGCTGCTATCTCGAGGGCGGTCTCGTCGGTAATCGTCGTATTCAGCAACACACCCGCCTCCGGCGCGTTCGGTGTGACGAGCGTGGCGCGCGGCAAGAGCTCGCGACGGAGCACATCGACGGCGTCCTGATCGATCAAGCGCGAGCCAGTTGTGGCGACCATAACGGGATCGACTACGAGGGCATCCCAGCCGTACCGATCGGCGGCCTCGACGACGACTTCGACGATCGATTGGTTAGCAAGCATGCCCGTTTTGACCGCATCCGGTGGGATGTCAGAGACGGCGGTGTGGATCTGCGCGGCCACGAAATCAGCGCCAAGCGCCGCCACATCGACCACCCCCTGGGTGTTCTGGGCGGTCACCGCCGTGATGGCGCTCATCCCGTAGACGGCGTGGGCGTGGAACGTCTTTAGGTCGGCCTGGATTCCGGCCCCGCCTGACGAATCGCTGCCGGCGATCGTCAGCGCAACCGGCGTCGCGCTATCGATTGTAGCGCGAGAGCCGGCGCCGAATCGCGTCGAACTCCGCATCTTCCATGATCAGGTTCGGCCGCGGCTCCAAGCTCTCAATTTGTGCACGCACGTTCCTGATGCGTTCCTCGGTCAGCGGGTGGGAGGCAAAAAACTGCTCGACGGAGTTCGGCTCTCGCTGGCGCTGGCTCATGAGCTCCTGGAACATCGTCACCATACCGTGTGGATCGTAGCCGGCGCTGTACATGTAAACAACACCGAGCTCGTCGGCCTCACGCTCGGCGTCACGACCAAACTTGGCGAACGTACCCGCGCCGACGATTTGCGTCACCAGTTGCTGATAGAGTGGCGGGTTGGAACCGAGCGCCAGACTGGCGACGATGTTGAACCCGTAAGCCTTTGACAGTTGCTCGGTGCCGTGGCGAGCGACCCCGTGTGAGATCTCGTGTGCGAGTACGCTGGTCAACTCAGCGACATTGTCGGCGGCTTGAAACAGGCCCGTGTTGACGTACACATGGCCTCCCGGAATATTGAACGCGTTGATCCGCGGATCGGCCACGATATGAAACTCCCACGGCGCTTGGGCAAGTTCAGTCTGGGTCACGATCCGCGTTCCCAACCGAGTCAGATACGCCAGTGCGGGCCCGTCGTTGATGACCGGTAGCTGTCGCTCGATATCCTGCTCTAACTGAGCGCCGAGTTGCCATTCCTCCTGGTACGAGACCAAGTTGAAATCGCCTTTGTTGACGCCGGTCGAGGCGCACCCCATTCCGGTGACCGTCAAGCCGATCACGATCAGCACGTAGTTGCTAGTTCTGGCGAACAAAGAACGGCGCATTGGGGCTCACCTCTCTCCTTGGAGGCAATCGTTACGGTTTGAACTCCGGAGCTTAATATCGCATGAGAATTGCAAAAGTTCCTCTCTCCGATGAGTAGCAGTCTGGACGTACGCCGCTTATCCCGGGCCAAACGTAAGATGTTCGCCGACTTGGGAACGCGCGCCGGGCGAGCCCGTCACAAACTGTTCCTGTTCGAGGGGTGGCTCGCAATCGAGGACGCCGTGTCGCGGGGCGTCAACTTTCCATACTTGATCGTGCGCGATGATGCGCTTCCCCGATTCGAAGTCTGGACCGCACGAGAACAACTTGGATCCGTGATCGTTTATTTTGCATCGGCAGCTGACTTTGCTGCGCTCGCAAAGACCAGGACGCCCCAAGGCGTGATAGCGGTAGGGAACCTGCCAGCGCTCGACTTGGCAACGCTACCGACCGACTCACCGGGCCTGACCCTGTTGGCTGACGAGATTCGTGACCCAGGTAACTTGGGCACGCTGCTGAGAACACTAGCCGCTGTTGGGGGCCAGACCGCCTTGTTGCCGGCCGGGACCGTCGACCCCTTCAATCCAAAAGCTCTGCGCGGGTCTGCCGGGTGTGGCTTCGCGCTCGACATGGCGACGGGCATGACGCGCTCCGCCGCGGCC
>JBFGIA010000131.1:0-4745 GCA_041577935.1 Gemmatimonadota bacterium
CACCGACATGCAAGAAACCGGTCGGACTGGGCGCGAAGCGCACCCTGACCGGAGCGGCTGTCGGTTTGCGTCCGGTTTCTTTCACCGCGTTTGACCCTCCTGCAGCGTTCACACGATATTCCGCTCGTGCTCGAGTTTTTCCTGATCGCGATTCTGGCGCTCCACGGGTTCGCCAGCACGGCGATCCTGATCGTTATGCTGTGGCAAGCAAGCCGTCGCCACGAGGCGCGGTGGAGCGAGCTGCCGGCGGGCCACCCCGCACCCGACAAGTTCGATCCACCAGACCTATCCTACCCGCTTCTCGAGCGCTATCCGACGACCGAGATCTTCCCCATCATGGCCGAGCACTTTCCCGAGCAGTATGAGCGCTACCGCCGCGGCCGGCTCTCGTACGTCGAGCGACAGCACGCCTGGCAAAACTGTTGCACCATACACGACGCCCGCGCGGAGATCGAGGAACTCTGCTCCTGACCCCCCACGCGGGCGTTCGCTCTTTAGATGGCGGAGAGGGAGGGATTCGAACCCTCGATACGGGGACTACCCGTATAACACCTTAGCAGGGTGCCGCCTTCAACCACTCGGCCACCTCTCCGCGCGGATTCTCAAACGGCGACTTCTTCGGCCGCCTCCCGCGGCTGAGATACGCTGCGCACCAGCGCACCCAGCATCCGGCTGCTGTCGACCAGCAACCCCCTCAGCTCGTCGTCGACAGGATCACCACGACGCGTCAACTGATCGACGATCGCCGCCGCGGCGTGCAGCGCTCCCCGCGCCTGCTCCAACTCGGTGCTAAAGCTACCGTTGGAGCGCGAACGCGCGGTTGCTCGCGCGATCCCGAGCGCCGCGTGCCGGGTCTCCTTCTCCAGCCGAACCCAAAGCGGATCCGCACCACCGGCGGTAAGCGCCCTACTCCACGCGTCTTGGGCCCGCTGGTAGACGTGCAACCCCTCAAAGGGAAGGGTTGGCCGGGTCTCTTCTTGATCGTCTCGGTCCACAGATTCCTCCCGTGCTGCAGCCGATCACTCGGGAGGAAAGCGGCTCGACATGGTTTCAAAGGTACCGTTCGAATCGGGGGATTGTCAAAGCAAGCGCAGCAAGAAACGTGCGTCGATCCGGTGCCCGTGAGGGAGCCGATTGTGGCACGATCGGTGTCTTGGGATCGTCGATTCTTTGACACTTCGCCAGATCAGTTTGCGAGCCCTTCAACCGGACCGGTAGACTGAACGCGTATGAAATGGAGTGCTTACAGCCCGCGAGCTCTGGGGTCCGAATCCGTACTCTCTGGGCCCGTGGCCGGCGCCATGCTGATGGTCTTTTGGATACTGCTGGGGACGATCGTCTACGCTTCGCTCGACGAGTGGTCGCTCCTCGATGGGTTCTACATGACGGTGGTCACCATCTCGACGGTCGGTTTCCACGAGATCCACCCGCTTTCCCCGCCCATCCAGCTATTTACGATCTTTCTAATCATGGCCGGTCTGACGACGGCCTTCTATACGCTTACGCGCGTCGGGCAAACCGTGTTCGAAGGCGAGTTGCTCGACGTACTCGGAAGGAGAAGCATGGAACGCGACATCGCCGCACTGGAGAACCACTTCATCGTCTGTGGGTTCGGCAAGGTCGGCCGGCCGGTCGCCGAGGGGTTGGCCCGCGAAGGCGTCGCCTTCTGCGTCATCGAGAACCAGGCCGATGTGGAGCCCACCTTGCGCGATGAGGGGTTTTTGTACGTCCTCGGGGACGCAACCGACGAACACGTACTCGAGCAAGCGGGTCTGGAACGAGCTTCAACGCTCATGGCGCTGCTGTCGTCAGACGCCGATAACCTGTACCTGACGATGGCCGCCAGGGACGCCAACCCGGGCCTCAAGATCATCGCGCGCGCGTATGATCAAGCCGGCGAGATGAGGATCAAACGCGGCGGTGCGGATCAGGTGATATCGCCGACCCGGATCGCGGGCTTGCGCGTGCTCCAGGCGGCTGTCAACCCGACCACACTCGAGTTCATGGAGATCGTGACCCAGCACGAGGCACTGCAGCTCAGCATAGCCGACATCACGGTCTCAGAGGGTTCAGCGCTCAACGGGATGTCGATCGCCGAAGCCGGGATCCGCAGTCGCTTTGGTGTCATCGTCGTGGCGATCAAGGGCCCCGACGGCGACACGGTGTTCAACCCCGACCCAACCAAACAGATCACAGCCGGTGACACGCTGGTGGTGCTAGGTGAGGATCTCGATATTGCAGAGCTGCAAACGGCTTGCGCCTGAATAGCAGAGTCCAACCATTATCGCTCTTCTTCAGCAGCGTCAAACCTCGCCTTGTTTTCAGCCATCCACTTCTCCATGTCACTCTTAGTCTTACCAGAATCCTTCATTGCGTCAGCATGAGCTTCAAAGTAATGCGGCTTAAGTGCGTTCATCCATTCTTCGAATGTCCGACCTTGAGCTTCATGTTCGCATAAGTCACACCTAAGAGTTTTCATCCTGTCTTGTTACCTCCTTTAAAAAGCGCGTTGGGAAGAGATACTGGCGGAGGGGGTGGGATTCGAACCCACGATGGGGGATTACCCCATGCTGGTTTTCAAGACCAGTGCCTTAAACCGCTCGGCCACCCCTCCCGATGGTCAGATGCAAAAAGTAACCAGCGCACCAACGCCGTCGCCAACAGCGTCTAGTCGGGGTCGCCTTTCCATTCCTCATCGTCGTCTTCCCAGTACCGCTCCCAACGTTCAACCCCCAGCGAGTGATCGTCCGGCGGGCCAAGCGCGATATCCTCGGCGTGACGGCGGCGCGCGATCTCGCGCCTGAGGGCCCGCCGGCGAATTAGGTACCCGCCCAGCACGAGCAACGCGGCCGCGATCCATAGCGCCCGTTCATCTGTCAGCGCCACGCCCCAGCCAAACTCACGACCGAGCTCCGAGCTCCAGTCAGCATAGAACTGCCCCAGCGTCAGACCGTACGTCGCGCGCAGCGCGGAGTCGAACGTCGCTCCGTCACGAACGCGATCCAACAATAGGCGCACCGAGTCGTCGCCCCCGCGGCGTCGCAAGCTGCGGACTGCAGCCATGCTCTGGATGTAGGAGAGTTGAGGCGCGGGCAGCGCGGGGAACGTGGCATCCAGCTCGTTCAAGGGCACCAGCGAACCGGTCAACCGGCCCCAAGCCAGCCGAGCCGGATCGACCCAGCGCCACTCGTCGGCGTAAAACGCCGAGAACCCCTCGTTGAACCAGCGCGGCACACGCTCACTTCCTCCAACGGCCAGATCGAGGTACAGATGTCCCAGCTCGTGGCGCAGGATCGTCGCTGGATCGGCGTCGTCACCACCGGTCAAGCGCGGTGAACGGACGATGATCCGGCGCAACTTCGGAAACGCGACGGCCAATCCCCAGTCCGGTGCCCGCCCGCCGGTCAGCTCGACGAACGCGCCTTCGGTCGGGGCAACGATGACGTGCAGGGTATCGGGTGGCAGTCCATCCGTGACGAGCGGCCGCGGTATGAACGTGACGGCCAGCTCGGCGAGCGCGGTGGCGACCGTCGAGTCACGAGCGGCGTGGTGGAAAACGATCGGCCGGGCAGCGGGTCCAGTAACCTCGCGGGTCACGAGTTGGCCGTGCGCCAGACGCGGCAGGCTTGCGCTCGCCAGCTCCAAGAGGAGCACTAGCAGCAGCCAAAACCGGGCGTTCACGCGATCGGATGCTGCCGGAGCAGCGCTCGAAGCTCGATCAGATCGGCCGGCAGAGGCGCTTCGGCCTCAACCCGGGAGCCGTCCGCAAGCCGGTCAAACGCCAACCGATGGGCGTGGAGCGCCTGACGGCGAGCCATCGCGGCCACCTGACGGGCGACCGCCTGCTGGACGCCGTGGAACCCTCGCGCCCGCGCCGGCCCCCCCCCGTAGCGCGAATCGCCCAGCACCGGATGACCGGCGTCGGACAGGTGGACGCGGACTTGATGCGTTCGGCCGGTCTCGAGTGTCAGCTCGACGCAGTCGGCAACTAGGTACCGCTCGATCACCTGCCATGCGGTGCGCGCCGAACGGCCCTTACGTGCGCGAGTCGACATCCGCTGACGATCTTGCTGCGCGCGCCCGATCGGAGCGTCGAAAACGCCATCCGCGTCGCTCAAGTGACCCCAGATGAACGCCCGATACCGTTTCGTCACGGTGCGGGCCGCGAACTGATCGGCCAGGTAGTGATGGGCGCGGTCGTTCTTGGCGACGAGCAAGCAACCTGAGGTGTCCTTGTCGAGCCGGTGGACGAGGCCCGCCTTCCGCTCACCACCGACGCCGGCCACTTCCGGTCGATGATAGAGAAGCGCGTTGACGAGCGTACCGGTTGGGTGCCCGGGAGCCGGGTGGACGACCAGGCCGGCTGGCTTGTTGACCACCATGCAATCGTCGTCCTCGTAAACCCAATCGAGCGGGATCGATTCGGGCGCCAGCGACGGCGCCCGCTTGGGGGGTTCGTCGACGATCACCACCGACCCCGCCACGACCTCCTGGCTCGGCCGCCGAACCACCACCCCGTCAACCGCCACGCGCCCACCATCGATGAGCGCCTGGATCCGGGTCCGGGAGAGCGGCAACACCTCGGCCAGGGCCCGATCAATCCGCGGCGACGCCGCGTCGAGCGTTACCTCGTGCCGGCGTCCGGCTGATTCGTTCTGTGTCGACAAATCGGTGGAGTGGATAGCGCGGCCCTACCCGGTCCTTGCGTCGCTCCGTCGCAAATACGTATAGGCCAGCAGTGCTGC
>JBFGIA010000132.1:0-4719 GCA_041577935.1 Gemmatimonadota bacterium
GGAACGACCGCATAGTAGACGGTCTTGTCGTAGATCGTGCTGGCATTGACATATCCACCGAGCAATTGGACGTCGCGAGCGATCTCGCCCGGTCCCCTGCGCTCTGTCCCCTTGAAGTACATGTGTTCCAGCACATGTGAGATGCCGGTCCAGTGATCCGGTTCGTCGAAGTACCCGGCTTTAACATGAGTGAGGACGGCCACGACATTTGCGGAAGGGTCGCGTTCGATCAGCAGCGTGAGGCCGTTGGGGAGCACGTGACGCACGACATTCGAGGTCCATGACATATCTGGTAAGGTAAAGCTCCGGGGGGCATCGCGGATAAAAGCCGCCCCCCTCACGTGGATGTCTCAGCTCTCGTTGTACCGCCGTGCGCTCGGTGGGAACACCCGGAGGGACTGCTTGGGATGTGGAAAAGCGGCAGGCGGGTCTACCGGACGATCATGAGAAGTCCGGCAAGCGCCGCGCCTCGAACAAAGCTCTCGGCATCGGTGATTGGGATAATCAATCCGGCCTCGTTCCGACTGCGGCTGGCCACTCGTTCCATGTACTGGTCCAGCGACGCCTCCGACAGCTCTCGATCGTCCATCTTCATTTGCAGCACGATCTCGTGCCAGGTTCCGGTGTAGGTCACGCCGCCCACACTGCGCACTCGATGTGTTTCCCCGGGCTGGCGCCGGCGCATGCCCTGGAGCTCGGTAAGCAACGTGCCGAACAGCTCGAGCTGGGTGGGGTCCCGGAACGAGCCGTCGGGAAGCGTCGCCTCGACCTCGGCCAGCAGACGATCGACCGGGTCGGCCTCGGCAGCCAGCGCATCGAGCCTCCTCGTCCACGCGGTCAGCTCGCGATCGTGCGGCCCCAGTCGATAGATCGATTTCTTCAGTTCGATCAATCTCCACACCGCCAGCTCGTCGATGTGGTCTTCGGGTTCGGTCCGCTCGAAGTGGAACAGCGCTGCCTCGTACTCGCCCCGATCGTAGAGCAGGTTGCCCAAGTAGATCCTGGCTTCGGCGTGGGTGCCGTCCAGGTCCAGAGCTCGTCGAAGCCAGAGTAGAGAACTGTCTTCGTCACCCAGCCGGTGGGCGGCATACGCGAGGCATGCGGCCGCTTCCGAGGAATCGTCGTGGCCGTCGACTGCAATCTCGAAAAAACCGCGGGCGTGATCGATCATGCCTTCGCGAAAGAGCGATCGCCCGATTTGCAGCATCAGATCGTGATCTTCGCGGTATCCCAGGAGCAAGACCCGATCGAAGCAGTGGAGCGCCGCCGCCCGGTGACCGAGTTTGAGTAAGGTCTCGCCCTGTCCGGCGAGCGCCTCTTCGTGGTCAGGATCGAGCGCGAGAGCCTCTTCGAAGCTCTTGCGCGCCCAGGCGTACTCTTCGCGAGCTATGCGGGCATACGCCAGGCCGACGTGGAGGTCCACAGCGTACGGATAGATCGCGATTCCGTCCACGAGGATCTCGATGGCCTCACTGTACTGCGCATCGTTGTAGAGTCGATGCGCCCGCTCGCTGTATTCATCTGAACTCAAGAAGGGGTCCGACACCAGCCGGGCCTCCATTGGCAAGTTGCCACAGAATAAGGAGGCGACCCGGTTCGCACAAGCACTTTCGGTAGCTGGCGGTTCAGTTTGTCGCCGATGGTGTGACCGAGAGATGCGCCAGTTGGATTCTCCACATGGCGTCTTCTTCGTCTCTCACCCAGAGGACCGTGCCGGATCCCGACCGGAGCATCTCTCTCCTGCCACCGAGCCGTACGACGTCGATGGAATGGCTGAACGTGGAGACCGCCACGTTCCGACTGATTGCCCGCTCCACGGGGTTTCGCACGATGAAGTTCACGCGTTCGGTACTGTTGAACAGCGAGACCTGCGCCAGCTGCTCCTCCTCCCAGCCCCGGCGCACGCTTCCGTCGACCCACACCACGGTGAGCTCAGGGCTCTGCACGTAGAGAGCGGACAGCGAGTCGGTATCGGCATTGTTCCACGCGCGCTCCCAGGACTTGATTTGGTCCGTCAACGTCTGTTCGATCACGGCCCGTTCGCGCAGGGTCAACGGGGTCTGGGACGAACACCCGATTGTTCCCACGCACGCGAGCACCACCATCAATCGTAAAGGTCGTATCACCATGGTTCCCTTCAGGCTGTAGACGGCTTCAAACCTACTTCACGGCCCGCTTGCGTCAATGCGGTCCGGTTCGTACCCTAACGCGCGGCTTTGGGCCTCTGCATTCGTGGTTGGCGGCACGGCAACCGAGCACTGGCCTCCATGTCACCCCAACATACCGGGAGAGTTCGATGCGTTTCATCGTCTCGTTCGCCGTTGGCTTCGTCGTGGCGCTGCCACTGGGTGCACAGCCTGCGCCTCCAGCGGAAGATCCCCGCGCTTTCGCCATAGCCGATGCGGTTTCCGCCGAGCGACTCGCGTCGGACATCGAGAAACTCGTGAGTTTTGGCACCCGGAGTACGTTGTCCGACACCACGTCGGTCACGCGGGGGATCGGCGCGGCCCGACGTTGGATCAAAGCGGAGTTTGAGCGTATCTCTGTGAAATGCGGCGGGTGTCTCGAGGTAAAATACGTCTCGGAATTGTTTCCAGCCGGTGGCCGACTTCCACAGCCAACCAACATCGTCAACGTCGTCGCGGTTCAGCGGGGCGCCACTGACCCCAACCGCATGGTGATCATGAGCGGCGATATCGACAGCCGTATCAGCCAGAACGCAAACGCTGTAGACTCAGCTCCCGGCGCCAACGACAACGCGAGCGGGATGGCGGGCACGCTCGACGCCGCCAGAGTGCTGACGGCGTACCAATTCAACGGGTCCATCGTCTACGCAGGTCTTTCGGGAGAAGAGCAGGGGTTGTATGGCGGGGGAACCGTGGCGCGCCTTGCGCGGGAAGAGGGTTGGAACATCCAAGCCGTGCTCAACAACGACATGATCGGCAATATCGAAGGGGTGAACGGTGTCATCGACAATACTCACGCCCGAGTCTTTTCCGACGGAACCCCGCCAATCGACGTCGCGCTGAGCGCCCTGTTCGACGGCAATCTCCGCGAGGCGGTGCGGGACTCCGCCGATATCGCGATCCCGGCCACGGCTTTTGCACAGATCGTGGACCGGCTACGCAGCCGGCGGCGGACGGGCGGCGAAGTCGACGGGATCTCCCGGCAGCTCGCCCGGTACGTCGACCGCATGGCTGACAAATACATCGCCAATCTCGACGTACTCATGATCTACCGGCTGGACAGATTCAGGCGCGGCGGTCATCACACGCCGTTTGCAAACCTCGGGTTTCCGGCCGTCCGTATCATGGAGACCAACGAGAACTACACGCGGCAGCACCAAGACATCCGTGTGGAGAACGGCATCGCATACGGCGACGTACTGGAAGGAGTTGATTTCGATTACGCCGCAAAATTGACGGCATTGAACGCGGTGACCCTTGCGTCCCTGGCGTGGGCGCCCGGCCCGCCGCGCGACGTAGAGATTCGCGGCGCCGTCCGGCCCTCGGCGACCTTGCGTTGGAGCGCGCCGGCTGACGCCGACAACGTGTCGGGGTATCGGGTCTATTGGCGCGCGACGGATTCGCCCGCCTGGAATTTCTCTCGCTGGGTCGGGAACGTCACCGAGCATGTCTTCGAGGGTCTGATCATCGACAACTACTTCTTCGGTATCGCGTCGGTGAGCGCCGACGGGAATGAGAGCGTCATCGTTTTCCCGGGCTAATCATCTCGAAACGTGACATCGTATCAAAAACGGCTGTTCGTCTTTCTCAGCGTCGCGACGTTTTTCGAAGGATACGACTTCACGGCGCTTGGCCAGATTCTCCCCAATTTCCGCGCTGAACTGGGGATGTCGCCCGCTGCCGGCGGCCAGTTGGTTTCGATCATCGGCATCGGGACGGTGTTGGCGTACGGGCTCGTCCGTTTGGCAGACCGTTGGGGACGGCGCCGGGTGCTCACGATCACGATCCTCGGTTACACGACCTTCACCTTTCTGACCGGTCTGTCGGTCAGCCAATACGACTTCGCATTCTATCAAGTCCTGGCCCGGCTGTTTCTCGTCGCCGAGTGGGGACTCAGCATGGTCATTGCAGCCGAGGAGTTTCCCGCCGACCGCCGGGGATTCGTCATCGGCGTGCTGCAAGCGGCGACCACGATCGGCTCGGTGACGTGCGCCGTCGTCGTGCCCCTGCTGCTCGAAACCCCGTATGGGTGGCGAAGCGTCTACTTTGTCGGCGTCATTCCACTCGCGTTGTTGGCGTATGCACGCCGTGGGCTTCGCGAGACGAGACGTTTCGCCGAATACGCCGAACAGAGTGGCCTCCCGAAGCGACCGCTGGGAGCGATTCTCCGGTCGCCGTATCGCGCGCGGGTGCTCCAGATGGCGCTGATCTGGGGACTCACCTACGCTTGTGCGCAGTCAGCGGTCATCTTCTGGAAGGAATTCGCTGTCGGAGAGCGTGGATTCACGGACGGCCAGGTGGGGCTCGCAGTCGCGGTCGCATTTGTCGCGAGCCTACCGTTCGTTTTTTTTGTTGGGAAGTTCATCGACTGGACCGGTCGCCGGTTGGGCGCGGTGGTGATCTACGGCATCTGCGCCGTCTTCGTCGTGCTCGCGTATCAACTCCACAACTTCTGGCTCCTCACAGCGTGTCTCACGGCCGCCGTGTTTTCAGCCGTTGGCATTTTCACCTTGCTCAACGCGTACACCACCGA
>JBFGIA010000133.1:0-4587 GCA_041577935.1 Gemmatimonadota bacterium
GGCTACTGCCGGGGGTACTGCTGGTGTCTTGCTCGCCATCGTCGCAAGTGTCTGGTATGTTGCGGGTTCCGGAATTGCCCAACGGTTTCCTAAACCGTAGGTCAGAGGTTCGAATCCTCTCGGGCGCACCAGAAACGTTGATAGAACCGGTTTTGACCAGGCTCCGTGAGCGCGGGTATGCTTGAAGCAGAGGGGATACGTGGAGCCATCCCAAGGAAGCACATCATGAAACCCGTATTGTCCACTGTGATTCTGGTCTTGATCCTGGCGGTGGCCTGTCAAAGTGGATCGAGTGGAAAGGGAGTCGCCACGTCGGGCGGAGACGTATCTGATGCCGGCATGAATGCGGGTGGAGAACGGGACCGGGCACAGGATAGGGAAGCTCGGTCGGAGGCCAAAGCCCGAGAAGAGTTGATGAGGCAACAGGACAGGATCGATGCCGCTAGGGAGCGGGATCGCGAAGCACAGGAACGGTGGCGGGCGGGCGCGGCGGAACGGCTGCGTGCTGAAGCCGAGCGGGCGCCGCCGGAGACGGAGCCCGAACCCGGGACAATCTCTCCGCGCGAATAACCTCCAGAGAAAGCCTATACAAGCAAGAGGGGTCGTCGTTGACGACTTCTCTTGCGCTTGCAGGCGTAATGAATCGGTTCCGTGGCGGTTTCACTTGGCAACCATCTTCCGTCGCCACCAGGGCGGTCACGATCTCCGCGAGCACCGGTTCGTCGACTCGGACTACGGTGCCCCTATCCCCGCCGGGCATCGGATGACTCGTCTGGAAGGCCTCCGAAGGCTGAAAGAAAAGCACGGCTCCGGGTGTCGCGGTCACCTGCTTGTGACCCAATACCTTGCGGAAAACCCCTTGGCGCGGAAACGCGAATCCGTACGCGGGGGCAGAACTCTCCGAGACATCGTCCGTTCCAGGACAGTGCCAGTCGAGAACGGAAATCCCACCACCGGCGTAAAGACGATCAAATCGAGCCAACCCAAACTCCTCGCGAGTAGATTGCTTGATAACTGAACCGAGCTGTCGTGCACGAGGTTGAATCGAAACATCGCGAGGATGATTCCGGACGCTTCCGCTGGCACTGATCTCCCGTCGGGGACGGTCACATTCCTCTTTACCGACATCGAGGGTAGCACTCGTTTGTGGGAAGAGGATGCTGAGCGCATGAAGACGAACCTCGAGCGCCACGACGAAATCATCCGAAATGCGGTCCATGCCCACGGTGGGCACGTCTTCAACACCGTTGGTGACGGGTTCTGGACGGTGTTCGAGAGGGCGCCGGAAGCCGCCGAAGCGGCGTTGGTCATTCAACGTGATCTTGAGCGGGAGGCCCAACGCGCCGGGAGTCGACTTCGCGTGCGCCTAGGGATCCACACCGGCGAGGCGGACCAACGGGAAGGCGTCTACACGGGGGCGGCGGTCAACCGAGTCGCTCGTCTCGTGCCGGTGGCCCACGGCGGCCAGACGATACTCTCCCGAACCGCATGCGATTTGGTGAGTGGCTCGCCACCCGACGACGTGGCGCTACGCGACCTGGGGGACCACCGCCTACACGATCTCGAGTCCCCCGAACAGATCTACCAGTTGGACCATCCGTCCCTGCGCTCGGATTTCCCTCCACTGAGATCGCTGGATGCGCTGCCTCACAACCTGCCGCTGCAGCTGACGAGCTTCGTGGGGAGGGAAGCGGAGATCGTGGAAGTTCGAGAATTGTTGGCTGGCCATCGCATCGTCACGCTGACCGGGGCGGGTGGTCAAGGCAAGACGCGCCTCGCTCTGCAGCTGGCGGCGCAAGTGTCCAAGATGTTCCCAGATGGAGTCTGGTTCGTCGAGCTCGCCAGGCTCGGAGATCCGATGCGTGTTCCGCAAGCTGTGGCCAGCGGCCTCGGGTTGCGCGAAGTGCCGGGACGCGACGTGGCGGACACGCTGATGGAGCATCTGAATTCCCAAGCCGTGCTGATCGTGTTGGACAACTGTGAACACCTAATCGATGCGAGCGCACACTGGGTAGAGTCTGCGCTGCAGGCGGCCCCGAAGCTGAAAGTGCTCGCTACCAGTCGGGAGATGCTCGGCATCCCCGGGGAGGTCGTATTCGTGGTGCCGCCGTTGCCGGCACCGGACATCGGAGCGGATCCAAAGGACGCGTCTCCATCGGATCTAGGCACCTACGAGGCGGTCCAGCTGTTTGTTGATCGCGCGCGACTCGTGCAACCGGATTTCGATATCGATGGGGACAACGCTCAAGCGATAGGCCAGATCTGCGCGCGCCTGGACGGTATCCCACACGCGATCGAGCTGGCCGCCGCGCGAGTTGCGGTCCTCTCTCCGGATCAGGTCGCCGAACGTCTTGACGATTGCTTTCAGCTTCTCGGGGTTGGCAGTCGCACGGCGTCGCCTCGCCACCAGACACTTCGCGCCGTTATCGACTGGAGCCACGAGTTACTGGAGGAGCAAGAGCAGATACTTCTTCGTCGATTGGCGGTTTTCGTCGGCGGCTGGACGCTCGAAGCGGCGGAAGAGATCTGGGGCCAATCGGGAACGCTCGATCTCCTGTCGCGACTGGTGGATAAGTCCCTCGTCGTCGTGGAGCCTGGTGACGATTCGGGAATGCGTTATCGGTTGCTCGAGACGACTCGACAGTATGCACGTGGAAAGCTCGTCGCCGCAGGGGAAGCTGACACGATCGAGCGACGACACCGAGACTGGGTGCTCGCGCTTGTCGAGGGACTGGTACTCGGGTTGGGCACTGAAGTGACACCGAGGCTGGAGTTGGTGGCGGCCGAGAACGACAACGTGCGGTCGGCATTGGAGTGGAGTCTGACTCGAAATGAAACCGAGCCGGCGCTGCGGATCGTCGCCTCGATGAAGCACTTCTGGAAGTCGGAGGGTCTGCTGACCGAGGGGATTGAGTGGTGTGAGCGGGCGGTTGGGGCTGGCTCGGAAGCGAGTGTGGCGAGGAGCCAGGCGCTGAGCGTGCTCAGCGCTCTCGCGTTTTTCCACGGTCGTATGGATCGTGCCCGTTCGGCGGCCGACGAAGCGCTGGCCGTCGCGCGTGAGGTGAATGACAAGCGGAGCGTGGTGCTCGCGCTGTCAGCGGTCGGGAGGAACGCATCACTGAGTGAGCGTGATTACGAGGTTGGAACTGTTGCCGCGGAAGAGGGATTGCAGTTGGCCCGGGAGCTCGACGATCGGGATTCGGAGCTCGTTCTGCTCGTAAACCAGGGGGAAACGGCTCGATACTGGGGACACTTGGAGCGAGCGGAAGCGATGTACGAGGAAGCGCGAGTGCGATGCCGGGAGTATGGGAATCGCTACCGGGACGTGGACATCCTCTTCAACCTGGGTCAGACGGCGCACGCGATGGGGGACACGGATGAGGCCGACCGGCGCTATCGACAAACGGCCGATGTCGCCTCCGAGCTCCACCACCTGGCGGGTCGTCTGCAGGCGCTCATCGGCCTAGCAGAAGTCCGCGCGACCAGGGGTGATTACGATCGCGCGGCGCGCCTGCTGGGCGCCAGCGAGGCGGGTCTGACGGCCCAGGGTCGGACGCTGGATCCCCCAGACCAGTTGCTCTACAACCGCTCGGTCAACGCGGCGCGGAAGGCCCTCGGTGAAAAAGTCTTTGCAGTTACTTGGGCCGAGGGGAGCGAGTTGTCGCTTGACGAGGCGCTAGCCGAGGCGTTTGCGGACGAATCGCCTCAGTAGTCGTCGTCGTGCTCCTCTTCGTGTTCTTCTGCGTGCTCTTTCTCGTACTTCTCGCCGTGGTCCATCTTCTTGTGCTTCTTGAACTCGACCAGGAACACTTCTCCGGGTTCATCGGACGCATTCTCGGGCGAATGGACAACCGCATCTGCCCACTCCGCCTGGCTGGCTTCAGTCGTGTACTCGGCTGAAGTACCGTCAGGCGCGTGCATCCGCCAGGTGGTCGTCGTCAATCCGATCGCCACTCCTTCGGGATGCTCATGCATCACGGATTTCTCGCCGGGTCCATACTGGATGTGAAGGACGCGCACGGCGTCGTTCTCGAACGCCACCGTGTAGTGTTCGGGGTCCACCTCGGTGGGGTCTTGCGCCCACGCTGTTGAGGCCAACACAACCAATAATAGGGTTGAGAGGAGCGCTCGTACTAGCACTGCCTACCTCCGTTTTTGGGGTCCAGAGTTGAATCAACTCCATTGTAGAGAATAGACTGAGACAATGCGCGCTACCACCTCACGCATCCTCCACGGGTTACACCGTCTACTGACGGCCAACAAACTCACGCGAGGCCCCCAGCGTCGCTTGGTGCGGAAAGTAAAGACCGCGCTCGATGTGCCGGACGCGTACGGCGAGATCGTGAGGATCTGCCAATTGCTACCTCCGGCGGCGATCCTCGATGTCGGCAGTCATCGTGGGACCACGATTGTCCGCTACATCGATGAGCTTGGCGCGATTCCTATTCACGGCTTCGAGCCTACCCCCGAGTCGTATGAATATCTCCAGCAGCGGTTTAAGAGATTCAATCAGGTGTTTCTTCACAACGTGGCTTTGTCGGATGAGAGTGGGGTTCACGAGTTCTTCTGCAACGTCGATGAACAGAC
>JBFGIA010000134.1:0-4465 GCA_041577935.1 Gemmatimonadota bacterium
AAGAAGAAGGCCACTCGGAAGAGAAAGAAAAAGGCTACTCGGAAGAGAAAGAGACGCTGAGCGACCGGTTTCGACCGTCGCGACGTGGTCACGAAAGCCCGCTTCGGCGGGCTTTCGTGCTTCTGACGTGTCTAGCCGTTGTGTTGCCAGGATGCACCCCGGCGGCCACTCGTGGCGCGCGCGCGCCAGTGGCAACCCTGGTCCGGACGATTGACGGGCTGCTGGCCGACTCGACCCTGGCCGCAGCGGGCGCTGCAGTCCTCGTCGTATCCATCGACAGAGGCGACACTCTCCACGCTCGCGAGACGGATCGGCTTTACACGCCGGCGTCCAACCGCAAGTTGTTCGTGGCCGCCACGGCGCTTCATTACCTGGGCGCCGATTTCCGATTCCGAACTCCGCTGATCACGACCGCCGAATCGCAGGGCGACACACTGAGTGGCGATTTGGTGCTGATCGGTCGCGGTGATCCCGACCTGACCACCGACGGGCTCGCATCACTGGCGGACTCGGTACTCTCTCGGGGGATCCGAGTCGTCACCGGCAACATCACGGTCGACGACGGCTATTTCGACGATGTCGAATGGGGTTCCGGGTGGATGTGGGACGACGGCCCGTACTGGTACTGGCCTTACATCAACGCATTGACCCTCAACGACAACACAGTATCTGTCGAGATCGCTCCTGGCACCGACGTCGGCGACTCGGTGCGGGTCGAGATCGATCCACCGACTGCGTATGTCGAGCTCAACGTGGACGCCGTGACGTCACCACCGGATGTCGAGTCGACCCTCAAGGTCGATCGACACTGGACACCGAAGGAAAACGTGATCGACGTGACCGGCTCGCTTCCGGCAGAGTCAGGGCCGGTGGTTGAGATCCGGTCGATCGAGGACCCGGCATTGTATGCGGGAACGGTTTTCGCAGAGTTGCTCCAGGCGCGTGGGGTCGAGCTCCTCGGGTCTGTGCAACGCGGTACGATCGATGAAGCAGCCATCGATACGCTCGCCATTCACGTTTCCGAGCCCTTGGCGATGAGCATAGAGAACCTACTGAAAGAGAGCGACAACTTGACCGCCGAGCAGTTGGTCAAGGTCGTCGGCGCCGAGGTGTCGGGTCCGCCGGGAACGTACGAGTCGGGACTTGCCGCCGAGTATCTCTTTCTCGCCAATCATGTGGGCATCGATACGCTTGGGCTGAAGCTTGCCGACGGATCGGGCGTCTCGCGCTACAACCTCGTTACGGCGGGGCAGATCATGCAGCTGTTGATGCACATGGCTGATCGAGCTGATATCGGCGAGCCATTCCTAGCCGCGCTGCCAATTGCCGGCGTGGATGGCACACTCGAAGAGCGGATGGTCGACACCGCGGCGGCGGGCGTGGCCCGCGCCAAGACCGGTTCGCTGACGGGCGTGTCGTCGCTCTCGGGCTATGTGCCGAGCGCCAACGGGGAGCGTCTCGCGTTCAGCATTCTAATGGAGTTCTTCGTCGGTCCTACCGCGCCGCGGCGCGCGATCCAGGACTCGATCATCACCGCGCTGGCCGAGTTCGCTCGCTAACGCTGGCTTATCGATAGTGCGACGGCGGCCGAGCGACCGCGCCAACGCCGGTCGCTTGTAGCCCCAATTCCACCGAACGCGTCGTCTCCAGCGTTTCCGGGTCGATCTCGTCGACCGCACCGGGTACAACCGCGTGGCTCTCCATCGACAGAAAGACCTTGCCGTCGGGTCCGAATGCAAACGTGTGCGGATGGCTCGCACTCGATGGTTTGGTCGCGATTACCTCTTCGCTCGCGATATCGATCACCGAGAACGACTGGTCGTTGCGGTGCGGAACGTAGAGCCGTTCCCCAGCCGGATCGGTGCGTAACAGATACGGGCCCTTGCCCACCGGAATACGGTTAGTAAACGTGCCCAATTGGGACGTCGGCATAACACGAATCTCGTCTTGCTTGTGACAGGCGATAAACAAACGGTCGTCATCCCTCGAGAGCGCGAGGCCGGCCGGATAACACACTTTCTCTTCCGCCCGGTCCTCGTCGGTCAACGTATTCGTCGAATCCACCACCGCGAACGTCGCAACGCTGATCTTCTTCAACACGTTGTCCCGGGTGCACGACACATAGACTGACTCGCCATCGTTGGATGCGACCAGGCCGTGTGGCTTGGTGCAAACGGGGATCTGCTGGACCTCGGTCATCGTCGGTGTGTGAACGACCGACACCGTGTCGAGTTGAGGATCACCGTGAAGATTGTAGTTGGCGACAAAGAGCCACGTTCCATCCGGCGTGAACGCCATCGTCGCCGGGAAGAGCCCGACGTTGGTCCGACCTACCAGGCTGTCTTTTTGCGTCGACATCTTCCACACCGACCCGTAGGGCCAACCGTGAGCGATCGACAGGTAATAGTGCTCGCCGTCGGGCGAAACATCGAGTGCGTGGACGCCTTCTATGTCCTCGGTTGAGATGCCGATCGGGATCTTGCGAATGAGCTCCCCGGCTTGTGGATCCATGATCGCGACCGCGTCCTCCGACTCCAGACCGACAAACAGCACGTAGCCGGGGTCGTGCGGCAGCGTTTCAGTGTGGCCAGCTTGGTCGGTGGATTGGGCGCTGGCACAGGCGGAGTGAGCGAACAGGATCAAGAGTGCGAGTAACAACCGTGACATCGACGTACCTCCATGATGGCGCTTCGGCGCGATTTCGATCTCCTCTAATACTACGCGGGTCATTTCGCGCGACCACCGGTGGGTGGCCTACACTGTGAAATACGTGCCAACCGAGAAACAGATTCAATCGGATCAGGCCTCAGGAGCTTCCATATCGATCGCCAACAGGTCCTCGATCGTTTCCCGGCGACGGATGCGCTCGACGTGGCCGTTCTCGGTGATCCACACCTCGGCGGGACCAGGGTGAGAGTTGTAGTGGCTAACCATCGACATCCCGTAGGCCCCGGCGTCGAGTATCGCCAGCGTGGCTCCCGACTCGAGCCGTGGTAGCGGGTGGTTACGGGCCAGATAATCCGTCGATTCGCAGATCGGACCAGCGACATCGGTCGGTTCCAGGGCACCGCTATGCTCCTCGACCGGCAAAACGCGGTGCTCGGCGCCATACAGGGCCGGCCGCAAGAGCGTCGTCATCCCACCGTCGACAATCGCCAATTGACGATCGGGGCGTGGCTTGTTGTAGAGCACCGTGGTCAGTAAGCAACCCGCTGGGCCGACCAGGAAACGGCCCAGCTCGAGCACCAACTCAACACCGGTCGGGCGAATCGTGGGCACGATCGCGGCGGCGAATTCGGTTGCCGAAGGCACCGATTCGCCACCGTAAGAGATCCCAAAGCCACCGCCTGCGTTGATCCATTTCAGCCGCGCTCCCGCCTCCTGGGCCTGGTTGGCGCAGCGAACGACCTCCTGCAAACCCTCCTCGTAGGGCCCCATGTCCGTGATCTGACTTCCCAGGTGCATGTGCAACCCCACTAGCTCCACCTCTGGACGCTCCAGTACCCAACTCAGGGCGTCGTCGAACTCGGCGCCGATGAGACCGAACTTGTCCATCCCCCGCCCGGTCGTGATGTGCGGGTGAGTGTGCGCGTCGACATCGGGGTTGATCCGCAACGCCACCGGTACCGCCGAAAACCCCATCGCTCCGGCGAGCCGAGTCACCGCCTTGGCCTCCTCGACCGACTCCAGCGTGATCATCCAGAGCTTCGACGCCACTGCCTGCTGAAGCTCGGCCTCGGTCTTTCCAACACCAGCGAAAACCACGCGCTCTGCAGGCACACCGGCGATCACCGCCCGCGTGAGCTCGCCCGCCGACACGACATCGAAGCCAACTTCTCGGGCGTCGAGCCACTTTATCAACCGCAGATTCGAGTTCGCCTTGACCGAGTAGCACACCCGCGTCGGATAGTCGTTAAACGCCTTCCGGACGGCGGCCAGCCGAGCGTCGATGGTGGGGCGATGATAGACATAGAGGGGGGTGCCATACTCCGAGGCCAAGTCGGTCAACGATACGCCGTCGACGCCGAGTTGGCCGTCGGCGTAATCAAAGGGGGTGGCCATGGCGACCAAGTTTGCAGGTGGTCCTTGGGGGGGCAACGGGGTCGGTTGCCGGTTGCGCGAAGCGGTGGGTAGATTCGTTTATATGTTCGGACAATTTCTACGCCATCGCCCCCGTCAGCGGCGAGGTCCGCTCGCGGTCCTGGTCGGGCTATCCCTCTTTGCGACGGCTGGGCTGCGGGCCCAGGAAATCGAGCCGGTGACACCTGCGGCGCAGACCCAGATCGTCCGGCAGGCTGCCTTCACGTTGTGGTGGCCACAATACGACCGACTGATGCGGCAGTTTCTCCGCAACACACCACCCCATGCCGGAGAGATCGCGCTGCCGCCTCCGACCCCGAGTCGTTTCTACCGCGAGATCGAGATTCTGGGACGAATCCTCAACCCGGCACTGGGCCAGGTGGCG
>JBFGIA010000135.1:0-4303 GCA_041577935.1 Gemmatimonadota bacterium
ATGACCGCCTCGGACTCCCTACCCTTCCTCCTGCCAACATCTCTAGCCGGGGCGCGCACGCTGCTAGCAAGCATTGCCGGCGCCACCATCACCGTGGCCGCCTTGGTCTTCTCGATGACCGCGCTGACGGTGCAACTCGCCTCCAGTCAGTATTCGCCCCGAGTGCTTGACGGGTTCCTGCGTGACCGCGCTCAACAGTTGGTAATCGGGATAGTTGTTGGCACGTTCACCTTCTCGCTGGTATCGCTTGCCACGATGGGAGCCGGGGTGCGCGACTCCGAAGGAGTGTTCGCAGCGTGGGCAGCCACCGTCGCAAGCGCGCTGGCTCTAGCAACGGTTGTAGCAATCGTCTACTTCGTCGATCACATCACCCGTCGCCTCCGGGTGGAGAACATCGTGCGGCGAATCTCGGCGGAGACCACGAAGAGCATGGCAACCGCTCATGCGCAACGGGATCCCGAGCCCCTCGAGCCATGGGACACGCCGGCGATGGCCGATCCACTCGAGATCGAGGCCGGTTCTTCGGGATGGCTGCAGCGCTTTGACGCCGACGTAATCCTCGACTCGGTGCCGGCGGGCTCGGTGGTAGCGCTGGAACGTCCGGTTGGCTCGTTCGTGGTGCGCGGAGATGTGCTGGCCAAGGTGTGGACACCCAACGACACCCGAGTTGACGACGCCCGAGTTGGAGATGCCCGAGTTGGAGATGCCCGAGTCGACCCTACCGAGCTTCCGGGAATCGAGATCGGCGACTCGCGAACCACCACGCAGGATCCCGGTTTCGGGCTCCGCCAGCTAACCGACATCGCGCTCCGGGCGCTCTCTCCGGGAATCAACGACCCGGCGACGGCGGCCGACGCAGTCCGCCACCTGGCCGAACCGTTGCTGGTCGCTTTCACCGGCAGCCCGCCGCGTCGCTTCTACGTCGCAGCCAACGGTTCGCGGCTCGTGGTGCCGGCTCAGCTAAGCAGTGTCGACTACTTGGCCGGTCCTTTCGGAGAGATAAGACAGGCGGCGGCAGGACAACCGCTCGTGCTGCGGGCGTTGGCAGAAACGTTGTCAGCTATGCGAGCCCAGCTGCAGCGACGCGATCACACGGCTGGCGTCGACGCCATCGACGACGAGCTGGCAGCGTTGCGGCGGTTGCTCGCTGGTGCGAATTCGCCCAGTCGCCACCTTCGCGAGGCGGGGGAAGTGATCGCGGCCTCCGGTTTCGCCCGCTGACGCCAGTCTTCCCGGTGGTGGGACGTTTCGACCTGAGGCCATCCGGGTAGTCACTCGCCAGACGGAGACGCTGCACCGAATTGACCCATGAGAAAGAACCGCCGCACCAAGATTGCCAGGGACCTGGGTGCGCCTGCCGCCGGGCGTCGATTCGTCCGCTCTGCCCTTGCAGACTTCCCGGAGGCGCGCTCCGCCGCTGAGCTCGTCGTCAGCGAGCTGCTCACCAATGCCGTGATTCACGAAACCACCCAAGGAGGCCCATTGGAGGTGGGTATCGATTTCCGCAACGGCGATACGGCTCGGCTGTCCGTCGACTTGGCGCCCGACCATGCGGCCGCGCTAGAAGAACGGCGCGGCGGCGCACACGGTGGATTCGGCCTGGGAATCGTCAGGGCGCTGTCGAAACGATGGGGAGTCGAGCGCAACCCCGGCTCGCAAGTGTGGTGCGACATCGATCTCGCGCCGACCCCTGGACGCCTGTGGGGGTCGGGATCACAGTTCGGGACGAGCGCGACGACCTGACGGCCGAACTGCGGAGACTGCCGAACGGCCTCCGGATCATCCTCTGGCCCGCAGCCGGACATCCACCGAGGCAACCGCTGATCTCCTGCTGGGCCACCCTGCTGGGTCACTGGGCAATCAACAAGCGGGACTTGGGATGTCGGGATTTAATCGTTGGGGTAGCTCGAAAGGAATCTGAGCGAATGCGAGGCCGAGGATGGTGCCATTGTCGAACGGTGGAGCAGTCCAACGGTGGAGCAATTGACCGAGCGTCGCCCACAACGTTGCCCGATACACAACGTTTCTCGGAATAGACAAATCGGGCGGCGGCCACCGGCGCAGAGACCGAGAGCCGCCGCCCGCAACCGCAGGGCGCGACGGTGACGTCTTACTGCAAGTGGTCGGCCGTGGCCGCGGCGGCGGCCGCCCCGACCTCGGTACGCTCGTTGGTCGTCGGGAGCTCACCGCTCGTGTTCTCCAAGTGAGCTCTGACGAACCACTGATACAGCTCGAGCTCGCCGGTCTGCGCGGTGAGCATGTCGGCAGTGACCGGATCGTGCGGTTCCACCTTGTCGATCGCTGCGCGGTGGTCGCCGGCCACGCCGTCGTAGACCTTGTCAAGAGCACCGAGGTGCGCAGCGACGACAGCGCGCCCGATGCTGTAATCGTCCCACCGCCGATTCTGGACCAAGTAACCGGGCAGCCCACTGGGGATACCGCCCAGCGTGGCGATGCGCTCGGCCACGGCGTCGGCCATAGCGCGCACGCCCTCGACCTGCTCGTCGAGGAGCTTGTGGACCGACATGAAGCCCGGGCCGACAACGTTCCAATGGACGTGCTTCAGCGTCATGGCGAGATCGATGAGCCCGTTGAGGCGATCTTGGAGAACGTCTGCGATCTCCGCAGCATCCTCTTTCTTGATTCCGGTTGGTGTGAATCGGTGCTCCATAGTTCGTTCCCTCCTCAGAGAAATCGAGAGACAGAAACAGACTCTCTAGGGAGTCTTCTACCCAGATTGACTATCCGACAAACGGCTATTCGGCAATCAACCCACGTTGAATGAGACTGCCGGGCACCCTGCCAGTTCGCCGTAGTCCACATCGGCAGCCACCGATGAAAGCACCAAGGCTCCAAGTGACTCCTGCCAGCCCGGATGGGGCCACTGAGAGCGTTCACCCGGGCGGGGTGTCATCGACAACGTGACCGCAAGGCCCGGAGAGGTGTCGTGTACGGAACAATGCAGGCTCGCGCCGCCGTGCTCGAGGAGCGCTCCGCTTGCCTCGTCGATCGCCAGGCTCAGGTCATCGAATGAGTCGTAGCCGAGAGCTGCTTCGGCCGCGGCAGCGCCGGCGACCGCGCGGATCACACGCACGGCTTCCGGGCTGGCAGGAACGGTCAGACGGAACACGGGATCGCTCATGGCTTCGTATACTACGGCTCCGGAGCACTTCGACCGCGGGTAACGAACATGAATCAACAGTTGAAGATCGACCGATCAACTATGGGCGAGTACACCGTCCTCGACGTAATCGGAGAGATCGACCTGGCGACGGCCCCGCACTTCGAGGAGCAGGTGGCAAGTGTCGCCTTGGGTACGCCTCTCGTCGTCGACATGTCCAACGTTACCTTCATGGACTCAACTGGTTTGCGGGTTCTGATCGGCGCCCATGAACGCGCCGAAGAGAACGGGGGTCGGCTCGCCATCGTGGTAACGGAAGGGCCGGTCACCAAACTGCTCAACATCACCGGCGTTGCCGAGTGGCTGAACGTCTACCCGACGCGCTCGTCAGCCACGGCAGATGGCTGAGTCGCACGAGTACCGGCTCGAACTTCCCGCCAAGGCGGAATCCGTTGCCTTGGCGCGGCTTTTCCTCGCCACCGTCCTGCGTCGTCACGGGATCGGCGAGGGAACGGTGGCAGACGCCAAGCTCGCGCTATCTGAGTTGCTGTCGGTCGCCATTCTCGATCCGGGCAACGTCGAGGTGTCCGTTACCGCCGAAGTCACAACCTCTGCGGTGACCGTCCACATCGCTCCCTTCCCCAGTGATCCGAGCGGCGAGGATTTGGAGCGGATCGACATTGCCTCCGCCCTCTTTCCGAGCAGCGATGATACGGCGATCCGGGCCGGCTTCGCGATCGACGTGGCAATGGCGTGACCGACCTCGAGAAAGTCTGGTTCGCCGACCGCGCGAATCCCGCCGCGCGGCAAGCGCTCGTCGAGGAGTACGACGGCCTGGCTCGCAGGCTCGCCTACCGATACCGCGGACGTGGTGAGCCGCAGGACGATCTCGACCAAGTGGCAAGACTTGGGCTGCTCAAGGCGATCGACCGGTTCGATCCTGAGTTCGGGGTGCAATTCGCCACCTTTGCCACGCGCACCGTCGTGGGCGAGCTGAAACGCCACTTGCGCGACAAGACCTGGTCGGTCCGAGTGCCTCGTTCGCTCCAGGAGCTTTGGCTCGAGTCGTCTCGGGCTGCCGAAGATCTAACACACAAGCTGTCACGGTCGCCCACCATCGACGAAATCGCGGACTCAATTGGTGCTACCCGTGAGGATGTGCTCGAGGCGCTCGATGCCGGC
>JBFGIA010000136.1:0-4297 GCA_041577935.1 Gemmatimonadota bacterium
CGCGCTGTCCAGATAATCAAAGGGACAAGCGCTAGGATGTAGGGACCAGCTTGCAGCTTGATCCCAAAGGCGAATCCCAGCACGATCGCAGCCAGCAAGAAGTGGGCTCGGCTCGAAGAGTCTAAGAGCGCGATCAACAGGGCGTAGTGGGCGAGGAAGAGGAAGAACGCCAGGGTCACGTCCACGCGCGGGGTAATCGCCACCAGTAGGATCGTCGTCGTGCCCCATAGACCCGCCAACGACATAGCGGCTGTCTGCGCGGTCAGGAACCGCGAGCAAAACGCAAACACCGCTGCCCCCAAGAGCAAAGCCATTGCAGCGCTGAGCAAGGCTGGCGCGGAGGGGCTGTATGTCGCCAACAAGGGCAGGTATAGAAAATGGAACAGGCCGGTCAACGAGACCTTGAGGTTGTCCTCGGGAACGTGGATCCGGCCCACCGCTAGAAAATCGGAGGGGACCGCGATGTGATACGAAAGCGAGTCCCAGTCGGTCGGCGGGGGAGCGGCGTAGAGAAGCAGAAACCCGGCAACCGCCGAGAATACCAGCAGGCCAAGGAGCATCAGTGGGCCGCGATCCGCCTGGAACAAGGCACGCCCCGACTCGAGAACCAGACCCAGGCTGTCCATGAGCTCACGTCTTAGAACCGCGGCAAGAACGGTCATCATAAGCCACAGGACCCACGTCTGTGACCCAAGCGTGAAGCTGACCGCAAGCGTCAGCGTTGCTACGGCGCCGGCGCCGATGACGATGGAGAACAGGAGTGACTCCAGTGGCCGGTCGAAGTGGACACGACAGGCCGCCAGCGCCCGTCGGCCAGCCGCTGCGCAGAGGACGAGGAGCAAGAAGACGATCGTGGCGTCAAAGAAGTGGTCGACCACGAGCAGGGGACCCGTGTAACGATCGCCCTGCTGCGTCACGTGGACGTGAGCGGCGAGCAATCCGCCGGCCGCCAGTAGCGCGAGGAGTTGAAAGATCGGTTGCGGAAAGCCGTGACGGCGCTTCCCGGAGTGTGTCATCCCGCGGTGACTCGAGACGTTGCCTTGATCCCCTGAAAGTGGTCCAGGACCCGATAGTCCTGCTGGAGGCGATCCACCGATTCCCCGATCTGCTCGATGACGTCGTCTCCTAGGTTGCCTAAGAAGGCATTGGCTTGCTCGAGATAACCGATCTTCCATGGGTCGATGTTCATGAGCCGGGCGCAGGTCGCGTCGACAGCGACTGGGTCAGCGCCAAACACCATGACGCCGCTGTGGATCGGGTCGCCTTGGATTGGACCGTTGCCCTGCATCCCGACGATCCCGTCGACGATGTTGAACCGCGGCACATCGATGCTGGCGTTGATATCGAGAATGCTGTCCCCGATGCCCGCCCAGTGAAGCAGGTTCTTGGGCCAGCCGTAGACGGATCCCGGCACGATGCCGAACAAGTTCTTCATCGACAGCGTCACACCCGCCCAGTGATGGGTCTTCATCTTGGGGAGCGAGACAAAAAGATCGGCGTCGAGCACCGTTTCGGGCAGGTACAGGTGTCCCAGCCCGGAGTAGTCGCTGTCGAGCTTCACGCGCCGCACCGTGTCGTGGTTGAGATCGACAAACGTCGCCCCGGTATCAGTCAGCGCATCCCCGATCCCTGACGCCGAGAGCAAGTACTCGTTGTCGCGCCGATGCCCGGGGCCCTCGGCGACAGTAACCTCGCGCGCTCCCAAGCGGCGGAACGCTTCGATCGTAGCCGCCAGGACCGTGGGATGGGTGTTGATCACGCCCTCTGGATCGAACTCTACGAAGTTCGGCTTGAGCACTACCCTGCGATCGGTGACGTCCAATCGGAAAAGCTTGAGACCGGTGAGGATCGTCTGCTCCAGGGGACGCTCGTAGCTGTCGGCCGGAACAAGGGCCACCCGAGAGCGGGGTTGCTTGACGAACGCAGTCGGCTGCCACCGGTCGTCCTGTTGGCAGCCCGGAAGTGAGGCGGCAACGACGGCGCCGCCCGCAGCCTTGAGAAAGTCCCTACGATCGATCATGAGTGCCAAAAGCGAATGGGTTTGTGGTGCGATCGAGCGCCATCGAGCTGAGCGCGATCGACCGCGTCTCCCCGTAGGCGACGACTTCGTCTAGACGCTCGACGAGCCGTGCTTCGAGCGCCTCCGTGGGTCGGTCGTAGAGCCTAAAACAGAGGATCGAGAGCGATAGAGCGAGTCCCGACTGGTTGTGCTCGAGCATCCGCTGCAGCGCCTCGAGGCTGGCCTCGATCTCCTCGCCGACCGGTGCATCCTGAAGCGCGATCAGCGCCAATGCGGTCGTGTCCGAGTAGGGCCAGAGATCCTCGTTCAGCACTCGCGAGTTGCCATAGTTCCAGCCGCCGCCCGGGCAGGTGCGATCGAGGATCATGCGCTCGCCCTCGTCGATTCTGGCCGTGGTTTGCGGCGGCAGCCGGTCGCGAAGCGATTTGAGCGCGATAAGCGCGTACGCCGTCGGCTCGACCCAGCTGAACGTGTCAGGGAGCCACGGCCAACCGGTCAGATCGGCGTCGAGCTCGATAACCTCGCGATCCGGGAAAAGTCGAAACAAGAGCTTGGTGTACCAGGGATAGCTACGGCCGCCTTGATCCAACAGCCATTCCGCGCCCTTCTGCGCCGCGGGCGGGTCGATGTCGCTTAGCGCCATGATCGCCAACGGCGTCGCCCAGCTGGTGAGGTCGACGCCCGGCCATGGCGGCCACGCGCCGTCGGGTCGTTGATGGTCGCTGAGCCACTCGACTCCGCGCGACCCCGGGGTTGTAGCCCCAGCCGCCAGCACGGCCAGTGCGGTAGCTTCGGTCTGGCTCTGGCCGGACCCGTCGACGCTCCATCCGCCGTCGTCGTTCTGAGCTTCCAGCAGCGCGGTTTCTAATCGATTCGTCATATCACCCGGTCCCGGTCATTGGCTCGACCCCGGGTCCAGTTTGCAAGTTCGGAGCCAGTTTACGCCAGTGCGCGTGCGATCGTGCCCCCGCCGAGCAGCCGCTCGCCGGCGTAGAAGACGGCTGACTGGCCGGGGGCCACCGAACGTTGTGGGTGCTCGAAACGGACCTCGGCCCGGCGGTCGGGCAGCGGCCTGATCTCGGCTGGTGCCGGCTCAGACCGGTACCGGATCTGGACGTCGGCCCGGAAGGGTTCGATCGCCGGCGCGCCAAGCCAGCTCGTCTCCTCGGTCTCGAGCCCGGGCTGGTACAACTCATGCTCGGCCCCGACGATCAACGTATTCGAGTCTTCGATCGCAGTAACGTAGAGTGGCTCCGTGGCCGTTATGCCAAGCCCACGCCGCTGACCCACGGTGTAGAACCCGCTGCCGACGTGCGTGCCGACCCGCTTACCGCTCGCCCTACGGATGACGCCCGGGGCGAAACGATCGGCTGCCGCCACTTCGGGATGGGTTTTCTGATAGCGCGCGAGAAAACTACGTAGGTCGCCGTCGGGGATAAAGCAGATGTCCTGGCTCTCGGGCTTGTCTGCAATGTCGAACCCGAGCTCTGCGGCCCGCGCCCGCACGTCGGCCTTGGTGAGCTGACCGAGTGGAAAAAACGCCCGCTCGAGAAGCTGGGGCGACATCCCCCACAGATAGAACGTTTGGTCCTTGGCTCGATCGGTCGGCCGCCGCAGCTCGACGGGCCCTCCGTCCGCGGGCCGAACCGCTCGCGCATAGTGGCCGGTCGCCACGCCGACCGCGCCTAACAATCGGGCCTTGCGCCACAGACCGGGAAAGCGGACCAGTCGGTTGCATCGAACGCACGGGTTGGGCGTTCGCCCGGCCGCGTACTCGGCCACAAACGGATCCATGACCGCCTGGCGGAAGGGGCCCTCGAAGTCGAGCACGTGGTGGACGATACCTAGCGTACGCGCCACTCCGCGCGCGTCCTCGATCGCCGCCAGCGAGCAGCACGCGGCGCCGGCGTACTCTTCCGGCACCTCGCTGTAGCAGAAGTTCTTCATCGTGATACCGACGACGTCGAGGCCCCGCTCGACCAGCATCGATGTTGCCACGCTCGAGTCGACCCCGCCGCTCATCGCCGCTACGACTCGGGTGCCAGGCTTGAGATCTCCCCATGTGTCCATCGGCCTCAACCTACCGTGGCCCCGCGTCGCTCGCACCGACGCAGCGGGCCCTAGCCCCAAAACCGCCGTGAACCGATCGACCCAAGTGTGGCAATCTTTTTCCCGCCTATGGAAAGAAAATACACACGTTAATGCAATTTTTTTCCCCAAATTGAAAAACATTACCACAATTCTTGATCCTCTTTCATAGTTCGAGTACAGTGAGAC
>JBFGIA010000137.1:0-4269 GCA_041577935.1 Gemmatimonadota bacterium
CGATCGGCGTTCTCGACCTGGCTGTATCGAATCGCGGTTCGGCTGGCGTACGATGCGATGCGGAGTCGCCGGCGACGCGACCATCGCGAGCTCGACGACCGCATCGCCGACCCCGCTCCGGGGCCCGATCGTCGGGCCGAAGTCGCGGCGCTGAGCGAGGACCTGAGGCAGCGAATCGAAGCGCTGCCCGAGATGCAGCGAGCGATCGTGATCTTGAGGGTGTATGACGACCTGCCATATACGGAGATCGCCGACATTCTCAAGACCACGGAGAACAGCGCTCGGGTTTCGTTTCACCACGCGGTGACCCGATTGCGCGACGGATACATGAAGGAGGCACCACCGCCATGAAGCACCTCACCGACCAAGAACTGATCGGTTGGCTGGACGAGCCGGAAGCGCCCAACGCTTCGGACACGATCCCAACGCATCTCGAGACGTGCGACCTATGCGCTAGGCGGCTGGCCGAGCTGGAGCGTGTGTTCACGGCGTTGCGGAGCGAACCGGGTACGCCTTCGGCCGACGAGTTTGTCGCTCAGCGTGAACGCATCGTCGATGCCATCGCCCCACAGGCGCAGCGACCAACGGTGCGGTCGCTTCGACGCGGTGGGTGGTGGATTCCGATGGCAGCCGCAGCTGCTGTTATCGGTGTGTTTGTGCTGACACCCGACGAGCCGACTGACGGCGGCCGGCTAACCGTCATCGACCAAGCCGACCGCGCCGCTGAAGATGCACTCAACGCGCTGGAGAATGAAACCGAACTGGAGGCGATGCTGGCCACGCTGGACGGCGGATTTGAGATCCGGGAATACGACATCACTTCCCTGGAAGACGAGTTCGCATCACTCACCGAGGAGGATCAGGCGGCGATTTTGAGCGAACTATCAACGACGAGCTTCGACCTATGAGACGGACATCCCCTGCACTCTTGATCGTTGTCGCGCTTGGATTATCGGGCGGTCCGTCGATCGCTCAAGAAAGCGACAGGCCAACGGATATCGGGCGGCTCGAGCGGGCGCGGCTCGAGCGCCTACAGGGATTACTTGAGCTGAACGACCGTGAGACCAGCGAGCTGGAGGCGGTCATGCGCGATTTCCGGCATCAGAACCGGAAAGCCGGCGCGGAACGGAGACAGGCGATGCAACGACTGCGACAGGCGCTTGGGAAAGAGCCCGTCGATGACGACGAGGTGCGCCGTGCGCTCGACCAGCTCGAGGCTCAAAGACGATCGACAGAACGGTTGCGCGAGCAACAGCGACAGCGGTTGGGACAGCTCCTGACACCGCAACAGCGCGCCAAGTTCATGCTCTTCAACGAACAGTTTGACGCCCGGGTGCGGCAGCTAATGGCCGAGCGACGGAGCGATCGGCCACAGGATCAACGTCGCGACCAGCGCGGCGTGCGTCAGCCACGCGGGTCGAACGCGCTGCAAAATCAGCCCCATCGGCGACCCGACCAGCAGCGCCCCAGGGATTAGGCCTACTCCTCCGGGGTCGCTCCCCAGTGCTGCGAGAACGATCGCATCCTCGCCCGTAGATCAGGCTCGATCTGGCGTCGTCTTCCAGTCTTGGGATCGATCATGACTTGCACCGTCTTGCCACGCGCGACCAGCCGCTCGCTTTGCTCGTCAAACAGCTCGTAATCGAGCACAAATGAGCTGGTCCCGATTCTCGATAGACGCACTTCGACGCGCAGTTTTTCACGAAGCTCCACCGCCGACACGAAATCACATTCCGCTCTCGCCACCACGAAGTCGAGCGCCGCATACGAGTAATCGTGGTGTAGCTCCTGCCAGTATGCGGTGCGGGCTTCTTCGAGGTAGGTGAAGTAAACCGAGTTGTTCACATGACCCATCGGGTCGAGGTCGCGGAAGCGCACCGGGATCTTGACATTGAAATGACGCGTCGAGGGGTGGCGGCTCATGGGAGCGGCAAGCTAACCGCTCTCGTGTCTCTACGCAGACCGATTCTGGTTGCGACGATTACCATCGTTGGCTACTGTTCGCGCCGACGTGCTCGTCCCAAAAACCGTCACCGGAGTACTGTTCGGAATCGTCCTCGTCGTTACACCGGGGATGATTCACGCGCAGGCCTTTCTACAATGGGATCTCGCCGCTCGACCGGCGGCGCTGGGCGGAGCCGCTACCGCCATGCCCGACGATCCAAGCACCGTGTTCTACAACCCAGCCGGCATGGCTCATTTGAGCGGCACCTTCGTTCAGGTCGGCGGCTCAGTTGGGGCGGACGCGAGTCGGTTCCGAGGGTTTGGCACCAAGGAGTTCGATCGCGAGTCGAGCCCGACGATCGGCGGCTCGCTTTATATCTCGCACACCGTCGCCGAAAAGGTGACCGGCGGAATCGCGATCAACACGCCGTGGATACTGGCTGTCGAGTGGAAAAACCCAAGCGACTTTGTAGGTCGATTCCAGTCTTTTGACGCCGACCTGCGCTCGATCAACTTCAACCCGGTAGTAGCGGCCGGGCCCTACAACGGTTGGAGCTTTGCGATCGGAGTCGATGTGCTGAACGCGAGGTTTGACGTCCGTCGTTTTGAGCAAGATCCAGATATCAGCGCTCTGGCTGGACTGGCGCCGGTAGATCTGGCGCGCTCCAGAATCGACGCCGACGGAACCGGTATCGGCTGGAATGGTGCGGCCATGTTCGTACCGTCGGAGCGGCTCGTCTTCGGCGCTCAGGTGCGAAGCGAGATCGAGATCGATCTCAACGGCGTGGTGGACTTCGTCGGCGTCGCACCTGCAGAATTACGGGCCGTTCCACTCGGAGAGGGCACGGTCGGCGACTTGCTCGATGAGCGACTCGTCTCTCAGAACGCGCGCATCCCGTTCACGTTCCCGTCGATGGCCGTTGGCGGTGTGGCCCTTCAGCCGATCCCGGAGCTGTGGGTACGGGCTGACTTGCAATGGGTCAACTGGAGCGCCGTCGATGCGATCCAATTCCAGTTCGACGATTCGGCACTCGATGGTCTGATCGGATTGAATTACGATGACGCATGGTCGGCGCGACTCGGCGCTGAGGTCGAGTACGTGCCCGGGACGACTCTCCGCGTCGGCTATGCATGGGAGGAAACACCAGCCGACGTTACCTCTGTCAATCCCGTCGTCCCCGACGCGACGCGCAATAGTTATTCCATCGGGCTTGGCTTACGTCGACCTCAATTCGATCTCGACTTTGGTTATCGATTTTCCCTGCTCGAGGATCGCGAGGGTGTCGCCTTCCCCGAGAATGACTCCACGATCGATGGAGTTTACGAAACGGTAGAGCACTGGTTTGGGGCTGCGATTACGCGGCGCTTGTAACGTCCCAGCCATTTGCTGGAGAGACCCCACCCGGCTATAATCCGAAGTCACTCATGAGACTATCCAACGAACAGCGCGACGGTTTTATCGCCCAATGCAGGGCGGCTGGGCTGTCGGTTACCCACCAGCGGCTAGCGACCTTTGAGGCGGTGTTGGCGAACTGCAATCGCCACCCCTCGGCAGAGATCATCTACCAGACCGTCCGCGAGCGATACCCGACGATCTCATTCAATACGATCTACAAGAACCTCGAGATTTTTGAAGAGTTGGGGATCGTGGTGAAGGTCAACCCGCTGTACAACGAAGCGCGTTACGATGTCGACGTCCGACCCCACCATCATTTGATCTGCCGTCAATGCAAGAAAATCATCGACGTGCACGATGACGAGCTGGGCCAGGCGCTACCGCCGGTCGACGCCGAGAACGGCTTCAAGGTCGAGAATTGGACCGTCCAGTTCACCGGGTTGTGCGCCGATTGCCAGCCCGCGCAAGCGATCGTGTGAACGGCGGCTGACAACCAATGTAGTGACGATCGACGTTGGAACAAAAACCGCTCGCGCCCCGTCTAACTCGGGTAAGGCCGTGTTCACCAGCCTCAACCATATCGCTTGGAGGTTGAGATGTCGTTAAAGCTAGCTCGCTTTGGATTCCCGCCCTTGGTCATCGCGGTGGGCACGGTCGCAGCGTTTATCGGCGATCGTGATGAACCGGTCTATGAAGCCAACCCGGCGCCGGTCGCTGCCTCAACAATCGTCAACGACGAGCCCGTCAACGGGCTGGCTCTGGGTCCGGCCAACGCGGCACCCGAGCTAGTCGTTCTCGACAACCTGGCAACCGAAGAAGCGAAGCCGACTCCCCGCCGAGTCGTTGCACCACAAGGACCGACCGTACCGGTCGAGCCCGTGGCGGCACCAACCGCCGCAGTAGTCGCTAGCGAGGCGTTGACGATCGAC
>JBFGIA010000138.1:0-4154 GCA_041577935.1 Gemmatimonadota bacterium
CACATCGCAAACGAGTTGGGGAAAAAGGGTCTACCGATCGTTGGAATCCCAAAGACGATCGACAACGACGTGGGCGGCACCGATGTGACGTTCGGATTCGACACAGCGGTGAGCACCGCAACCGAGGCAATCGACAAGCTCCACTCCACCGCCGAAAGCCATCAACGCGTCATGGTGGTGGAAGTCATGGGCCGACACGCCGGTTGGATCGCGTTGCACGCGGGATTGGCGAGCACCGCCGACGTCATTCTCATTCCCGAGATTCCGTTTCACTGGGACTGCATTTGTGAGAAAGTGCGGCAGCGCGAGGCGATAGGGCGTCACTTCAGCATTGTGGTTGTTGCGGAAGGTGCAGTACCGGTGGATGGCGCAACTACCATCCAGGCGGCGGCGCAGATTGGGGGAGTCGAGCGGCTCGGCGGTATCTGCGTGACTGTCGCAGACCAGATCACCAAGGGGACCGGGAAGGAGACGCGCTCCCTCGCGCTGGGGCATCTTCAACGTGGCGGGTCCCCCACTACGTTCGATCGGCTGCTTGCGCTCCGGTTTGGGGCCGAAGCCGTTCGGGCCGTCGCCGAGCAACGCTTCAATCACATGGTTGCGTTCAGCGCGCGGAGTGTGGCGACGGTGCCGATCGAGCGAGCGTTTGGCGCCGGTCACCAGGTGCCGCCTGACTGCGATCAGGTTCAAACCGCCCGCGAATTGGGAATCTGTCTCGGAGATCCGGCGTACAGCCATCATCACGCGTTGGTCACGTAGCGTCCCGCCAGCGTGCCCGCCAACATTCGCGACCACTATCTCCCGCCCGATCCGGAGGCGTTTAGGCGAGCCGAACCGCCAACGGGACGGCTCATCGTGATCGCTCCGACCCGTGCGGCGTGCGAGACGATCGAGCTCGCACTCGCACTCGAAATCGACACCGTGCTCGAACAGGAACACGGGCAGGAGATCCGTGACTTGGCTCTACGCCGGATGGGATTTGGCATCGTGGCGGGAACGGGCACCGGGAAGACGCTCGCAATTCGCCCCATCGCGCAACAGATCGTCGGGTCCGAGCTTCGTGTCGGAGTCGTCAACCGGGAACGCGAGGCCACGCCCGACACGCCGTCGTGGAACGTGGTGATCGTGACGACCGGTATCGCTCGGAGGTGGTTTCAGGACGATCTCGTCGATCCGCACGACACGGTGGTGATCGACGAGATTCACCAAACGTCCGCCGAGCTGGAACTCTGTTTGGCTCTGGGCAAGCGCGTCGGATGCCGGTTCATCTGGCTCTCCGCAACCGTCGATCCGACGTTCTATGCAGAGTATCTCGACTCCGCCGACGTGTTGGAGACGTCCGCGTTCAACCCGAGACTCGCTGCCAAGGTCACCACACGCGCAAACACACCGGTCGAGTTTTTGAACGAGCGCTTCATCCGAAAAATCATCAGAGAGCGGCGCGGCGTTGCGCTGTTTCTACCCACCCGCGCAGAGGTGGAAAAGGCCGCTGCCGAATTGGGAGGACGCTGGCCGCGTCTCAACACCGCGTTTTACCACGGTGGCGAGCCGATCCGTATCATCCGTCCGTTTCTCCAGGGTGACCCGGTCAAACCATTTCTCTTGGCGATGACCCAGGCCGGACAGTCGGCGCTCAACATTCAAGGGTTGGATACGGTCGTGATCTACGATGCGGTCTACAACGTCATCATCGACCAAGGGCGGAACGTGCTCACTCGGCAGCACCTGGGTCCAAACGAGATCTTGCAGATGGCCGGCCGCGTTCACGGACGGGTGCCGAACGGTGAGGTGTACCTGCTCACCGATCGTTCGATCGACTTCGAACGGCTGGAGCCGACCGCGCCCGACTTCCAACTCGCCGGCGACAACGAGCGGATTGCGCTGACGGCCGCGGCGTTGTCGGTGGATCTTCGAGAGCTGGTGCTACCGGTTCCGCTGGACCGACGGGCGTATGCGCGTGCCGTGAACCGTCTCACCGCTCGCGGACTGATCTCCAGCGGACGTCTGACCCCCTACGGACGCGATGTGGAAGCGCTGCCGGTAGACCGGCCGTGGGCCGAGCTGCTGGTGCAGGCGCCAAAAGAGCTCATCCCATTGCTCGCCGTCATGGCGAACATCAACTCACTCCACCACATGACCCGCGACCGCTACGATATCCGTGATCTCACCGTGTGGGGGAGTGACCATCTCACCGGTTACCGGATGTATCGAGAGGCGCTCCATCGGCATGGGTACGTCGGGAGCGTCTACGGACTGCCGCGGCATTTGTTTAGGGAAGAAATCGATGCATGGGCCGAGAACCGAGGCGTGCTCATGAAGGTGCTCGAGGACGTCGCGCTCGGGGCCTCCTCAGTGTATCGCGCGCTCGAGTGGGCGCTGCCCGACCAGCTCCCACGGGCGACGTCGAGCTTGGTGAGCCAGTACCAGGATCTCGTCGCGCGCGTCATGCCGTTTGATCTCGTGATGGAGGGTGCGCTCGCAGACGGCCAACGTGTGCGCCTGTCCAGATCGTCCGTTTGCGATCCCGATGTGCCGGTTGCCGGCCGCGTATCGTACTTCGCGGACAAGTTCGGCGTCGCGCGGGGCGCCATCGAAGGCACCAACGTTCCGTACAAGCTCGTCCAGCGTTACGCCACGCGGAGCGAACCGTCGGTGGAGTACGCGCATGGCCGTCGCCCCGGCCTACAGGTCACGATTCGCACGTCGTACTTCGGCTTCGAACTCACTCGCGAACGACGCGCGTTGAAGGGCGACTTTCCTGACGAACTGGCCGACAAAGCGCGCGACGCCCTGGTGCAGGCGTTGTTTTCCGGAGCTACGCCGCATCCGGATCAGCAGCGCCTGTACCAGGGGTTGGGGCGCGTCCGGGAGTACTGGCGGAGATCGGGCGGTACGGTAAAGCGTGCCAATCCGGAGGCCGTACGATCGTTGATCGAGCGTCAACTCGATCGCGTGTCCAGCTGGCAAGCGTTTCTGGAAACTCCGCTCTCGATCGATGTCGACGAGCTGGTTCCTGCTGCGCGGCAATCCGAATTGGATGAATTGCCAGCGTCGGCGAAGATCTTGGGAGACCGCGTGCCGTTGAGCTACGAGTTCGACCGGGGGGACTCGGTCGTCCGAATTCGGTTACGTGAAGGACAGGCGCGTCGGCTCAGAGCCCGCGACCTTCCGGAGGTCGACAGACCGCTCCGCTTCAGCGTCGTGAGGGGGAAACGGGAGCTGGTTACGGCGTCTTCGCTCGAGGAGCTTTCCGCGTCCCTTTTGGATTTGCCTGGCCGGCCCCCCGCCAGCCTCGTCGGCCCCACCGAGGACGGCGGAGAGGTCGTCACTAGGGGTTGCGGCACGGGTCAACGACAACAGGCCCGCCCACGCCGCGGCATAGGCGCCCTCCAACTCCTCCGGAGGGGTTCCGCACAAGAGATGGACCCCCATGCCATGAATCACCGACCCCAGGTACCATCCGATCTCTCCGGTCGAGACTGCGGAAACCAACCCATTCTTCGCCAGCATTCTGAGCGAGGCGTCTCGTACACCGGCGCTAAACACCCCGTCGATGATTTTGACTGTCGGCTCAGTCAGTGCGATTTTGGACCCCACCAGAGAGAACCACGCCCGCAGTGTCCCGTCTGTTGACTCAGTGGTCAACACCTTCCACGTCCGATCGATCGCCTCCGTGGGGGACGGAGCGTCAAAGGCCTCGGTCCAGCGCCGCTTTCTCGTTTCCGCCAGCCGTTCCGCTGCTCCTTTGATCACACCGCCCTTCGTCTTGAAGTGGTAATGGATCAGACCCTTGGCGCAACCGGCCTCGCGGGCGATCGCGTCGACCGTCATCGTCCCGGCACCGTGTTTCCGGATGAAACGTTCGGCCGACTCCAAGATCAGTTCACGGGATTTTTCTGAATCGCGGCGCACGGTTCCTCCAAACTGTCCAGCCAGTCAATACTAGTATTTTCCAGTGGCCGAGGCCAGGCCGACACGATATTGGCCATTCAGTCAACATCCCCTTTTCGGCCTCGAGACCGGGTTCGCGAAGTAATCCGCCTTGGGTCGGGGACCCCCCGGCCCGAGCAAGCGTTAGGCTGCCGTCGGCGAACCTGCCGGTCCTCAAATCGGGTTCCGACCCGGCGCTAATTGAAACCTTCTCTTGGGCCGCG
>JBFGIA010000139.1:0-4030 GCA_041577935.1 Gemmatimonadota bacterium
AACAACAGAGTCACCCAGCATATGATGGCCAGTGCGACTGCTATCACGTACTCAGAGAGTGCGACCGCAGCGCCGATAGCCCCGGTGCACCAGATACCGGAGGCTGTTGCGACCCCACTCACCTCGCCGTCCTGCTTGAGGATGGCTCCACCCCCGATAAACCCGATTCCAGTCATGAGGCCTTGAATGACCCGCGCCTGTGCCCCGGGGTCACCGGCGAACGCTCGAGAGCCTATTATGACAAACGCGCATGTAGCATCGAAACGAGTGGAAAGGTGCGCAACCCCGCGGCTCGGCCCGACGATTCACGCTCCCACCCCATGGGAAGCGCCAATACATACGCGGCGGCAAGTGAGAGCAGGTCTTGAAGGAAAATCGGCAATCAGGTGTTTGTCCGCTCGGGAAGTTCGAATAGTTTCGCTCCGCTAACCTATAGCCGAGAGGTGCTGCCGACATGCCGACCGAAGTAGTAGAAAAACTCGTCGACAAGCTCAACTTGTGGTTCGAGGAAGCGGTTCTTCTCGTACCCAACTTCATAACCGCGGTTGTCGTCGTCGTCGTGTTCGGGATCTTGGCCCGCGTCGCCAAGCGCGTATCGGGAAAGATCTTCGAGCGTGGGCTCCCGCTTCAGACAGCCAGATTGCTAGCCACGGTCATTTACGTGCTGATTCTCGTTCTGGGCCTGTTTGTAGCGCTCGGGATCCTTGGCCTCGACAAGACATTGACGTCGGTGCTGGCGGGCGCCGGAATCGTAGGCTTGGCGCTGGCGTTCGCCTTTCAGGACATCGCCGCTAACTTTTTCGCCGGTGTTTTCATTTCGTTTCGACGGCCGTTTCGCCTGGGCGACATAATCGAGACAAACAACTATTTGGGGACGGTGGAGAAAATCGATCTGCGCTCCACGACCCTGCGAACACCGCAGGGTCAGTCGGTTCTGATCCCGAATCGGCTCGTCTTTGAAAACCCCATGGTCAATTTCACGGGAACCCCTCGTCGCCGGGTCGATCTCGACGTGGGGGTCGCGTACGGCGATGACCTGGCGAAGGCACGTGACGTCGCCATGCGCGCGATAGAGAGCGTTGAACACCTCGGCAAGGATCCCGACATCCGCCTCTTCTACAACGAGTTCGGCGATAGCTCGATCAACTTCGTGGTCCAGTTCTGGGTCGATTACGACAGGCACGCCACCTATCTCGCGGCTCGCAGCGAGGCGATCCAGGCTATCAAGGCCGCATTCGACGAGAACGACATCACGATTCCGTTTCCGATCCGAACGCTCGATTTCGGGGTTGTCGGTGGCGAGCCGCTTTCCGACCATCTCGGCGGTCGATCGAGCTGAGGCCCAAGTTCACTTGATTGGTGCACATCACGTATCACCTTTACAGCGGAGATGTCCGTGGATACTACATACGACAACCTGATCATCGACGTCACCGAGCGAATCGCGACGGTGACGATCAACCGACCCGACAAGCTCAACGCCCTCAACTCGGCAACCGAACGAGAGCTGCAAGACGTTTTTCCACGTCTTGCGGACAACGCAGATGTCGGCGGGATCATCGTCACCGGCGCCGGCGAGAAGGCGTTCGTAGCCGGCGCGGATATCGGTGAGCTGGCTGGGCTTGGCGCCACCGATGGCAAGGAGTTCGCGTTTCAGGGGCAGACGACGTTCACCCGCATCGCACAGTGCCCCAAACCGGTCGTTGCAGCAGTCAACGGCTACGCGCTCGGCGGCGGCTGCGAGCTGGCGATCGCGTGTCACATGCGGGTGGCGAGCACCCGCGCCCGCTTCGGTTTGCCCGAGGTCACGCTGGGGCTGATCCCGGGTCACGGCGGGACGCAACGGCTGGCGCGAATCATCGGCACCGGGCGCGCGCTCGAGATGGTGTTGACCGGCCGCATGGTCGACGCCGAGGAAGCCCACTCCTGGGGGCTGGCCAACGCGGTTTGCGAACCAGATCAGGTGGTCGAGACCGCTCAGGGCCTCCTGGGTCAAGTCCTCGACAAGGCGCCGCTCGCCGTCCAGTACGCGCTCGAGACTACGCTTCGGGGTCAAGACATGGGGTTGGATGACGGATTGTACATGGAGGCCACGCTGTTCGGGATGGCGTGTGGGACCGAGGACATGCGGGAAGGGACTGCGGCCTTTCTCGAGAAGCGCAAACCCGAGTTCAACGCGCGGTGATCCGTCCCTACGCCGCATTCCTGAGCCTGACCCTGTTGTGGCTGGGCGCGGCCGTCGCGGTCTATGGCAACGCCTACGCCTACACGCTCACGTTGGCGATCATCTGGTGGGCGCTGTTGATCATGCTGATCGCCACTGCGTACTACGTCATTCAGGATGCTCCGGCAGCGCGGGTGATCGATTGGTTGCGTCGTGATCTGATCGTCAATGTGGTGATCTTTCTGGTGTTGTTGTTCGCAATCCTGGATGCGACGGCCGGGTTTCGTGTCATCGACGTGCGGATCGCCGGTTGGATCGGTTTTGGAGCCGCCGCGGTGCACCCGATCGTCGTCGATTGGCCGCATCGCAAACAACACCGGAACAGCCTCGCCGGCTCGCCCGTTCCCGGGTACGTCCCCGACGCATGTCTGGCAATCGACTGGACGCTGGCAGGCTTGGTCTTGGCGGCTTTGCTGGTCCTCTAGTCCCGCGGAACAGCCTATCGCCCTACCCGAAGGGTCTCGTTGGATCTAACATTTAAGGATGGTCAAATCGACCAACCCATCGCCAACGCGCCATCTCGAACTCGTTGGTTCTCGACCCGTTTCGGACGCGTTGTTCGATCGACTGGTCGCGCTCAGACGCGACCTCCACCGGCATCCCGAGCTGGGGTGGCGCGAGACCCGGACGGCGTCACGGATCGAAGCCGAGCTCGATCGTCTCGGGATCACTCACCGCCGAGTAGAAGAAACCGGCATCCTGGCTGACCTGCCGGGTCCGGATGGAGTCCCGGCGGTAGCACTGCGCGCCGATATGGACGGCTTGCCGATACCCGAAGAGACGGGGCTACCGTACGCCTCCGAAGAGCTCGGGTTGATGCACGCCTGCGCCCACGACGGGCATATCGCCATGTTGCTCGGCGCCGCCGAGATTTTGCTCGCCAACGAAGATCGCCCGGCGCCGATTCGGTTGGTCTTCCAGCCGGCGGAGGAGCTGGGTGACGGCGCGAAGCGAATGATCGAAGCCGGTGCGCTCGAAGGCGTGGGGATGATCTTTGGCGGGCACCTGGATCGCCACTACGAGCCTGGCACGATCATCGTTTCTGACGGACCGGTCAACGCGTCTGCCGATGCGTTCCGGGTTCAGATTAGCGGCCGCGAAGGGCACGCCGGCCGCCCTCACGAGGCGGTCGACGCGATCGTCGTCGGCAGTCTCATGGTCATGGCGATCCAAACGATCGTCTCACGCGAGATCAACCCGGATCATCCCTCGGTTGTTTCGATCGGGATGTTTCGCGCCGGCAACGTTTCGAACGCCATCGCCGGCCAGGCCGAGCTCCAGGGCACGATCCGCGCCCAGGACGTTGACGTGCGTCAGCATCTAAAGGCGTCCGTGCAGCGAGTGGCGGAAACGACCGCTCTGCTCCACGGGGCCGAGCTGGAGTTCGAGTTTACCGAGAGCACGCCGATTCTTTACAATCGGGCGCCGGGCACCGATTACGCTCGGGAGGCGGCACGAAACGTTGTGCCCGACGACAGGGTGATCGAGCTCGAACACGCGAACATGGGGGGTGAGGATTTCAGTCGCTACTTGAACCTCGTGCCGGGTTGCTATGTTCGGTATGGCGCCAAGCTCGAGGGACGCGAGGGGTTCCCCAGCCACTCGAGCAAGTTCGAGTTCGACGAGCAAGCACTGGCGATCGGTGCGGCTTGGCTAGCCGAGATCGCCATGGTGGCAGGCCGCGAGATCTTGAAGTCATTTTGGTCGCCAGGCTGCGGAAGATTTTGAAATGTTTCGGTCTGCTTACAAGCTCATGTCGCCCGGTCGTTTTGAATGTCTGGGCTCGAAGGGGGGCCGGCGTCAGCC
>JBFGIA010000140.1:0-3938 GCA_041577935.1 Gemmatimonadota bacterium
GCCGCTCGGGTCGTTCCCGATCCCGACCAGGACCGTTCCGGTGAACGACGTCACCCGGGCCCCGGCGCCGTCGATCGCCTCGACGCGTACCGGCGGCGTGATCGTCGCATTGACTTCGCTGTCAGTCGGTTGGGCGAAGAACCGGAGCGCGCTAGCGGTGAAACCTACCGTGGCGTCATCGGTGATATCGATCGAGCCATCCACCTGTGCCGTAACTGTCGCCGTTCCGGCGTTCAGCGACGTCAGTGTCGCGGTGTACGTGCCGTTGCCGTTGTCGGTCGCCGGGGTTGGCGAAACCGATCCGAGATCGGACGACACGACCACCGTGTTGCCGCCTGTGGGCAGTTGAGTCCCAACGCTATCGCGCAAGGTCACCGTGATCGTCGACGCGGTTGCGCCGTCGGCCGGCACCGATGTCGGTGCGGCGTCGACATCCGACGTGTTCGGGTCTGGGGTCTGGCCTGACGCCGGTGCGGCAAACGAAAGAAGCAGTGTCGCAACGCCAGCGGCCAGGAGGCGAGGACCCAGCGGATGGGTTGCCGGGAGGCTCATGATTGGCACGATTTTAGCGAATTTTCAGGGTTTGCGCACGGAATTGACCCGTTTCCGAAAGGCAGCTACACTCGGTCAAAACGATGCGTTCTTGCGTTCATCTCATTATCGGCTGCCTCGTTTTGGGCGCCCCCGTCAAAGCGGTCGGTCAGGCCGGCTACGGCGAGTTCAACGTCCACGGTGCGACGTTGGTCGGAGACCTGTTCGAGGATAGTGGCCCCGCGCTCCAGTTTGGCGCCCGGGTGCTCTACCGAACGAGTAGCGGCTTTGCTTTTGGTGGCAATCTCGACTGGGCGACGGCGGACAACATCCTCATCCGATCCGGTCTCGACGGGTTGAGCGCGAACATCCTCATGTACAGCTTCGAGATCGATTACGCGACGCGAGTCTCCCCGCGGGCTGACTTTTTCTTCGGCGGCGGGCTCGGTGCGGCGACCGTGCAATTCGATGCTACGGACCTTCGGAACAGCACCGGTACGCTGGTCCCGATCGGCGGCGGCGTCAAGCTACTGAACCGTGAAGTCGATCCCTCATGGGCTTTCCGCCTCGACGTTCGTGACAACATCATCGTGCGCACCGTATTCGATCCGGTAACCGCGGCCGAGAACGACGAAGCACGCCACAACTGGGAGCTGTCGGCCGGAATCTCGTTCTTGTTCGGTGGTGCTGGAGGGACTCAGCCGGAGCGGCCACCGGTCGCTGACGGCCCTCCCGCCGGCGAGGTCGTGCCCCCAATCGACGGTGCGCCGGACGCGCCCGCCCAAAGGCTCGAGGACATTCTGGTCGAGGCCGAGCCGCCCGTAGAAGGGGCTCGAGGTCCGCTGGTGTGCGTCGACAACCGCGACTGGTTCGACATCGGTGCACCGATCCAGTTCGATGACCGTGACTGGCGGCCGCTCGGTCGCCCGGAGCCGATCACGCTCGACAACTTGGTTCTGGTCGGTGAGTACGACGGCATCCCGGTTTACGTGAACGCTTTCGCAACCGAGCCGTACGTCGACTTGTGGTTGCCGCGTTGCGGGCCCGGGAGCCTATTCCATCTGTACGTTGAAGTCGAAGCCGGGGAGTGAGCTGGTCACACCACGCTGCGTCCGATCGACAGAATCCCGAGAACGATCAACCCGGCCGCCACTAGCACGCCCAACAACGGAAGCCCGTTTCCGGTGGGTTGCGGCCGCCGCTTGCGGATGGCCGATGTCGCGTGGAGCGTGACCAGGGCCAACAGCATGAGCGTCAGGTGGCCGATGATCCCCGCGGCTCGCCCACCGACAGCGTAGAGCACAAGCCCGGTCAACACCTGCAGATCCACTAGGCCCGTAAAGGTGGCCAAGACCGCTGGTCCTGGTGCGGCGAACGGCTTGCCCCTGAGCTTCCCGACCAGGAAGTAAAACAAGGCGAGCAGGCCGGCGGCGAGCACCAGGTACCGGATACCCGAATGGGCGTGAAAAAGCGCGGTCATGGAATTACCTCCCCCCGCCCCGGCGTCCGAGCCTGGGTCGGGCTTGATAAGTGGTTAAACGATGAACGGGCTCGGGCCATTTGGTGTCCATAGAGGGAGAATACCATCTTCCCAACCCAGTGTCCGTCTGATCGGATGATGGCTGGCGCCGAGCAGCGGTCCTGGTGAGGGGTACCGGGCGGGGTAACCCGCCCGGTTTTTATTTTCCCTCCAACGGTGCTCGTCCGAGCCAAGCCGACTCTACCCCCGGGGGGTCAAATGACCGACATCAGCACCACGCCCGTCGAAGCGCTCTCAGGCATCTCGGTCATCCGTGCCAGCGGTGATTGCCGTGATTGGAACGGAATCCGCTACAAGACCGGAATGGCGGCCCACAATGTCGGATCGACGGCCCTGTCGATGAACGTGGCCACGATTCCGCCCGGTGGCGTAGCCAAGGCCCACATCCACGTCGGGTTCGAGGTCATGCTCTTCGTCCTCGAAGGACGTGTACGACACGAGTACGGGCCCGGGCTCTCGAGCGTGGTCGACAATCAGGCCGGCGACTTCATCTACATCGAGCCGGGCGTTCCACACGAAGTATTTAACCTCAGCGATTCAGAGCCCGTGGTCGCCGTCGTCGCTCGTTCCGATGCCGCCGAGTGGGAGAATATCATCCCGTATGACCGTGAGACGGGTGCTGATCGTTAGCGTCGCCGATCAGCCCAGGGTACATTTACCACGCAATTCATAGCGAATGCATACCATTCCCCACCGATTCAAGAGGATGCAATAATGGGCCTCAATCTGACGCGAAAGATCATCGAGGAGCACCTCGCTGAGGGGGATCCATCTACTCTCGGAGGCGAGATCGGGATACGGATCGATCAAGTGATCACGCCTGATGCGACCGGTGTCCTTTGTTACTTGCAGTTCGAATCGATGGGATTGGACCGCGTGCAGGTGAAGCGCGCCGTCGCTTACGCCGACCATGTCGTGTATCACTTCGATCCCAAGAACGCGGCCGATCACAAGTACTTGGAAACGGCAGCCCACAAGTACGGATCGTGGTTCAGCCTGCCTGGAAACGGCGTGTGCCACCAAGTGCATCAAGAGCGGTTCGCCGTGCCCGGCGACACGCTGCTGGGTTCCGACTCGCACACGCCCACACAAGGTGGGGTCGGGATGTTGGCGATCGGTGCTGGCGGACTCGACGTCACCGTCGCTATGGGCGGGGGACCGTACTACTTCCCGATGCCGGCTGTCGTCGAGGTTCGGCTGGAGGGTGAGCTAGCGGAGTGGGTGACCGCCAAGGACATCATTCTGGAGATGGTGCGGCGCGTGACGGTGAAAGGCGGGCGCGACAAGATCTTCGAGTACACCGGTTCCGGTGCCGCCTCGCTGTCGCCCTACGAGCGGTGCACGATCTGCAACATGGGGACCGAGCTCGGCGCTACGACATCGGTCTTCGCGTCCGATGAGAAGACTCGCGACTATTTCCAGCGGTTGGGCCGGGGTGACGACTTCCGATTGATGGAGCCCGACCCGGATGCCGAATACGACGAGCAGATGTCGATCGATTTGTCCGCACTCGAGCCGTTGGTCGCTTGCCCCTCGATGCCGGACAACGTGGTCCCGGTGCGAGAGGTGGCGGGCACCACGATCGATCAGGTCATCGTGGGATCGTGCACCAACGGGGGATACGAGGATCTAGTTGCGGTGGCGCGAATACTGGCCGGCCACGAAGTGAATCCGAGCACGAACTTCGTCATCTCGCCGTCATCCAAGCAGGCGCTCGAGATGATCGCTCGTGATGGGCTGATCGCCGATATCCTCGCCAGCGGCGCCAACCTGAGTGAGTCGACCTGCGGAGCATGCATCGGGGTCGGGCACGTCCCGGCGCCGGGCCAGCGCAGCTTGCGGTCGTTCAATCGCAACTTCCCGGCAC
>JBFGIA010000141.1:0-3874 GCA_041577935.1 Gemmatimonadota bacterium
CCCTGCGACCCATCCGTGGCCAACGGAGATGTGGGTTCTTCGCCGCAGGCCGCAACAGCAAATGCAGCAACCAGCAGCAAAGGAAATCGACGTAACACGTGCACGGTTACCTCCTACCGTGAGGTTCACTCCGTGCCTTTTGGTAGCTGGGCGATCTTTGGGACCCGCGTGGCGTCGGTCAGCGTCGCGAGGGAAGCGAGGATCCGCAGCTTTGCGTCCCCGGCTTTCGCCGGGTTTGCCTTTGTCGAGGCGTACTCTCTTGCTTGTAGCTTCCAGCGTAGGCCGCGAACGCCTTCCGCGTCTATAGAGGAAGTCACTCGATTTCGGTGACTATTGTCGTGGTGACGATCCGGAACTCAGCAAAATGGCGGGCTTTTGCTTATCAGATGTTCCAATAATAATAATTAGTTACATCTAAACAGATGCATCCATCGGGTGAAGGACAAATAGTTGCAAACGGAGGTTCGGCGTGAAGCACCCGACGCAACCAGCAGCGGTGAAGCGTCGACTACAGGTGAGCGCCGAGCGGGTGTGGCAAGTCATGGCCACGCCCGGAGCCTTGCCACGATATCATCCATTCTGCTCGGACAATCCGGTCGCTGCGTGGCCGGGTGTTGGCGCCCACGACACGATCCACTATCTCAGTGGTGTGGTTCTCCATCGACGGTTCACAGTCTGGGATGAGGGACATGCGTACGAACTCGAGGCCGGCAACGCCGAGTGGCCGGTCAGCCATGTCCGGTGGGAGCTTGCGCCAACGGGTGCAGAAGAAAGCGAGCTCACCATCACAATTTGGCCCAGCGCATTCCTTGGCTATCCTTCACTCCTGAGGTGGGCTCTGCATCACTGGTACCTGAGACCGTTGCTTCGCCGTTACCTCAGAGCGGTACTTCGAGGGCTCGACTACTACCTGACCACCGGTCGTCACGTGACACCCAACCAGTTTGGACGAGTATCGTTGTTCTCGTAATGGCCTTGCGCGCGAGTGAATAATACAACCAGCTTTACATAGATTGGGTCTCTTATGACGCGTGGTTCAACGGCATTCGTAGTTGAAATCCCGCGCCATTGCGGATATACAAGGTGTGTAGGAAACACCGTAACCACAGGCCGAACGGAGGTTTGGCGTGGACAAAAAGTTTAGCATGTGGCGCATTTTGGAGATGTTTGTGGCGGTTTTCGCGGCGCTCGTCGCATGGTCCTATCTTTCGCTGGTGAGTATCAGCTAAGAAGCTAGGCCGCTCAGCCTACTGCCCTGCGGGTGCCCCTGGTTCGGGGGTTGGGGCACTCCCCGCCATCGTTCATAGCGACTCGGCGATCATTTCGTAACGCGCGAGTTCCTCGTCGAAGTGGTCACTGGTTATCCCCGTGAATCGCATCCCGGCTTTTTCCAACACTCTCCACCGCGATGACAGCCTAGCCTAGACGCGACTTCGAGACCGAGAAGTGAACCACCCCGCGAGTATCAGCCCGCCGATCATCGCACCCCCGCCCAACGCCAACACCGGCTGCGTGCCTACCAGGATCACCAGGATCGCCAAGTAGAGCACAACCGTTAGCGCCGGAATCCAGGGGTGCCCGGGCACCTTGAACGGACGCTCCAGGTCGGGCCGGATACTGCGCAACCGGAAGTACCCGGTTAGCACCATCGCGTCCACCGTGATCGCGACCATCATCATGAATCGGATGATCAGCTCGAACGCGCCCGAAAGCGCCAGGATCCCGATCCAGATCGATATGAAGATCAGGGCGTTGCGCGGCGTGCCACGATGATCGACCCGGGCCAACGCCTTAAACGCCAGCCCATGTTGCGACAACCCATACGCCACGCGCGGCATACCCAAGAAGTTGACGTTGATGCTGCTCAGCAGGATCAAGAGGCTCGCTACGACGACCAGCGTCCCCGCCATGTCGCCGAACACAAAGCCGACAGCGTCGCTGGCGACGAGTTCCGAACCCGCCATCTCGGCCGGTGTCAGCGCAGACAGAAAAGCGACGTTGATCAACAGGTAGAGGATCATGACCGCCAACGCACCACCGAGCAGGATTCGAGGCAGCGCCCGACCGGGATCCTTTACCTCCTCGGCCATCTTGGCCGCATCTTCCCACCCGTAGTAGGCGAACGACACGGACTGGTAGGCGAGCGCGAATCCCAGCAGCCCGAACTCGGTCTCAGTCAGCGCGCCCACCCCACCAGCGAAGCCGACCATGTCCCCGGCCCAGATTCCGGCGGCCGCGATCAGCAGAATGACCCCTACCTTGATCGTCGTCGTGACGTTTTGAAAAACGGTGCTCGTCTCGAGGCCGCGGGTGTGGAGAAAGAAGTAGGCCAGCACGACGCCACCAGCGAGGATCGGAACCGAGCCCTGACCGGCCAAGATCCGGATGTACTCGGCGATAACGACGGCTTTCGACGCGCCGGAGAAGGCGCGCGTCACCAAGAGCTCCGACCAGCCGGCCAGAAACCCCATGGTCGGACCCCAGGCGTGGTGGGCGTAGACGTACTTCCCGCCGGCTTCCGGAAGCGCCGCGGCCATCTCGGAGAGCACCAACGTGCTCAACCCGGCCACAATCCCACCGAGCACCCACACTCCGAGGATCAGCCACGCATCGCCTAGATAGCCCGCGATGAGACCCGGTGTGCGCAGGATCCCGGCACCGATGACGATCCCAACCGTGACCGCCATCCCATCGCGGATCCTAAGCACACGATGGAGCGACGGGGCGTCAGGCGTCGTCATGGCAGACTCATTCTAATAGCCTGCGCGTGCAACCCGCTCAGTTCGCAACGTAGACGTTGACGGAAAGGCGCCTAACCGCGTACGATCTGTCGCCTACTTTGAGTTCTTTGTTCGTCGATAAGCAACCACAAGGAGACCGTATGCGCTCGCGTTTTTCGACTCTGTTCTTGGGCTTCTTCCTAGTACTGCCGGCTGGGTTAGCGGCCCAAGTAGCCACCGACCAATTGGGCGAGGTGAGTTTCGAAACCTCGTGCGCGGACGACGTGCAAGCCGATTTCAACCGCGCCGTTGCTCTGCTCCACTCGTTCGAGTTCGAAGAGTCGCGCGGGGTGTTCTCGTCGATCGCCGAGCGTGACGAGACGTGCGCGATGGCCTACTGGGGCGTGGCGATGACGTACTACCACCCGCTTTGGGCCCCGCCGAGTGCGAGCGACCTTGAAATGGGAAGCGCTGCAGCCGCGAAGGCTCAAAGCCTGTCCGCCACAGAGCGTGAGGAGGCCTTCATCGAAGCGGTTGCGGCTTTCTACCGCGACTACGAGACGCTCGATCACCGCACGCGAGCCCGCGTGTACGAAGATGCCATGGCGAACGTGCAAGCGGTCGCGCCGGACGATGTAGAAGCCGAGATCTTCTATCTGCTGGCGATCCTGAGCAACGCCGACCCGACCGACAAGACGTACGAGGTGCAGAAGAGGGTCGGCGAGAGAGCGGAGGAGATGTGGGTGGACATGCCCAACCATCCGGGGCTGGTGCACTACATAATCCACAGCTACGACTATCCACCGCTGGCCGACAAAGCCGTCGAGGCCGCCCATCGTTATCTGGAGATCGCCTCGGCACTTCCCCACGCTCTCCACATGTCGTCGCACATCTTTACGCAGGTCGGCATGTGGGATGAGTCGATCCACGCCAACACGCTTTCGGCCGAAGCGGCTCGTGAGCGCGGCAAGCGAACCGGCGCATTGGTTCAGGCTCAGCTCGGCGAGATGCACGCTCTTGATTACCTCGCCTACGCATACCTGCAGCAGGGGCGAGACGAGAAGGCTCGCGAGGTGCTCGATCACATCAACTCGATCGAAGACCTCAACTGGAGGAATGGTGTAGTGGCGTTCAACGCCGGAGCGGTTTCCGCC
>JBFGIA010000142.1:0-3861 GCA_041577935.1 Gemmatimonadota bacterium
GAGATCCTGGCCGGTTGGAGGAAGAAGCGTCTGTACGAGCGATTGCGCGCTGATCGACAGGGACGAACGCGCTACGTCCTGCACGACGGGCCGCCGTACGCCAACAATCATATCCACCTCGGGACCGCGGTCGACAAGATCCAGAAGGATATGATCGTCCGCAGCCGCTCCATGATGGGGTTTGACGCGCCGTACGTCCCGGGGTGGGACTGCCACGGAATGCCGATCGAGATCTACGTTCAGCGTGAGTTCCGCGAGCGCGGCGAAGAGCCCGGGCTCGCCGAGTTGAGACGCCGCTGCCGCGAGTTCGCGGGCGAGTGGGTCGCGATCCAGCGCGAAGAGTTTGAGCGCTTGGGGGGTTGGGGCGCGTGGGACGACCCGTACCTCACGATGTCGAAAGATTACGAAGCGGACATCGTGGAGACGTTCGCCGATCTCGTCGAGAAGGGTTTCATCTACCGCGGCCTGCGGCCGATTCACTGGTGCGTTTCGTGCCAGACCGCGTTGGCCGAAGCGGAAATTGAGTACGACGACAAGGAGTCCCCGTCGATCACCGTCGTCATGGGGGTGCTCGAGGATCCGAATCGGGTGTTCGCGGATGTCGAACCGGCGGGGGTGCTGATCTGGACGACGACACCGTGGACGATCCCTGCCAACCGTGCGGTCGTCGTACACCCCGAGCTCGAGTACGCCATCGTCGATACCGACCGTGGACACCTGCTCTACGCGCACGGACGACACGAGGCGCTGGCTGGTCTGTTCGAACGTGCCGAGGTCGTGCGCACCCTACCTGGCTCGGAGCTCGAGGGTTTGGTGTTCTCGCACCCACTGGAAGAGCGGCCAAGCCCGCTGTTCTTGGCCGATCACGTAACACTAGAGGAGGGAACCGGCGTCGTTCATACCGCGCCCGGACACGGCGCTGAGGATTTCTCGGTTGGTCGCGAGCACGATCTCGAGATCTACAACCCGGTCCGGCGTGACGGTGTGTTCGTTGACGGTACACCTCGCTACGCGGGTCGCCACATCTGGGAAGCCAACGAGCAGATCGTCGATGATCTCGATCGCGCTGGCCGGCTCATCGCCCGCGAGGACGTGACTCACTCGTATCCCCACTGCTGGCGGTGCCAGAACCCGGTCATCTTCCGCGCAACCGTGCAGTGGTTTCTAGCGATCGACCACGATCAGTTGCGTCAGCGAGCGCTCGGCGCGATCGATGAGGTAAAGTGGATTCCATCGTCGACGGTCAATCGGATCCAGATGATGGTCGAACAGCGCCCCGATTGGTGTCTATCGAGGCAGCGCGCTTGGGGGATCGGGATCCCGGCGGTCTATTGCGAGGCGTGCGATGAGCCGCTTTTCGATGTCGCGTTCGTGCGCCACGTGGCCAAGCTCGTGCGCCAGAAAGGCGCCGACTTCTGGTTTGTGGCGCCGATCGAAGCGATCGTGCCGGAAGGCGCGAGCTGCGAGCATTGCGGAACAGCGACCACGGGTTTCCGCCGCGAGGTCGAGATCCTCGACGTGTGGTTCGACTCCGGGTCCTCGCAGCGCGCGGTGCTCGAGCGACGCGACGATCTCGCGTGGCCGGCCGATTTGTACAAGGAAGGTCCCGACCAACACCGCGGCTGGTTCAACTCGTCGCTGATGTTGGCGGTCGCGACCCGCGGCGCAGCGCCCTACCGGACGGTGCTGACCCACGGCTGGATGGTCGATGCCGAGGGTCGGGCGATGCACAAATCGCGTGGCAACGTGATCGCACCCGACCAGATCACCGAGAAGCGCGGCGCAGATATCTTGCGGCTCTGGACGGCAGCTAACGACTTTACTCGTGATGGCCGGTTCTCTTGGGAGGCGATCGACCAAGTATCGGAGGCGTATCGCCGGATCCGAAACACGTTCCGGTTCTTGCTCGGCAATCTGGCGGATTTTGATCCCGCTAACGATGCAGTGTCGTTGGCGGAGCTGCTCGATTTCGATCGCTGGGCGATCGGCGATCTGGAGCGGCTGGCGACCGAAGTGCGAGAGGCGTACGAGCGGTATGAGTTCCACGCCGCCTATCAGCTGCTGGTCAACTACTGTACCGTCAACCTTTCGGCGATCTATCTCGACGGCATCAAGGTGCGGCTCTACATCCAGCCGGCTGGTGGGGCCGAGCGCAGAAGCGCCCAGACGGCGCTGCAGACCATTCTGGATACATTGGTTCGACTCGCGGCCCCGGTCTTGCCTTTTACCACCGATGAGGTATGGGGCACGAGCGACGCGAATCAGAGTGAGAGCGTTCACTTGGAGGAGTTCCGCCCCGCGGAGCCGGAGCGTATCGATGCGGCGCTTGAGGCCGACTGGAGGACGATTCTGCGTGCCCGCCAGGCGGTGACCCGGGAGCTGGAGGGACTGCGTGAGGCAAAGGTCATCGGGTCGTCCCTCGGGGCCCAAGTCGAGGTATCGGCCGAAGATCCAGCCGAACAGGGGATCCTCGAGCGACGCGCTAACGCGCTGGAGGAGGTATTCATCGTGTCAGCCGTCCAAGTACGATCGGCAGAGGCGATGTCGGGCGTGGAGCCAACCGAGGAGGGGTTCCGGGTGGTGGTCGAGCCGTCGCCGGGCGAGAAGTGCGACCGATGCTGGCGATATCGAGAAGATGTCGGGCATTCCCCCGAGCACCCGGGGCTTTGCGCCGAGTGCACGGCCATTCTATCGTCATAGAGGAGGATGAAGTGGATAAAGAGAAACTGAATCATATCGAACAGCGGCTTCTCGAGGAGCGCGAACAAGTCCTCAAGGAGCTCGGTTTCTTCGATGAGAACTATCACGAGACGACCCGGACCGCGTCGGGAGACTTGAGCGCCTACTCATTCCATATGGCCGACCAGGGGACCGACGCGATGGAGCGCGAAAAAGCGTTCCTTTTTGCGTCCAAGGAGGGTCGGCAACTGTACCGCATCGACGACGCCCTGCGTCGTTTGTACCGCGAACCTGCGGGTTTCGACCGTTGTATCTTGTGTGGCGAGACGATCCAGTGGGAGCGGTTGGAGGCCCTGCCCTACGCCACGCAGTGCATCGAGTGCCAAGAACGCGAAGAGAATGGCGGCAACGCCTGAGCTGGACGCACCTGCTCGTCCCGCCTGTAGTTCTTCTCGCCGACCAACTGACCAAAGCCTGGGTCCGAGCTGAGCTGACGCTGAATCATCCGGTCCGCGTGGTCGGCGACAATGTGCGATTGCTCTACATCCAGAACGAAGGGGCCGCCTTTGGCCTGTCGGTAGGGGAGTACTCTTCGGTGGTGTTCCTGGTGCTGGCCAGCCTGGCGTCGCTGTTGGTCCTCTATCTGCTGCTCACCTCGCCCAAGGCCGATCGCATGCAGCGATTGGCGCTGGGGCTGATTCTGGGTGGAGCGTTGGGGAACATCGTCGATCGCGTACGTTTCGAACGCGTCGTGGATTTCATCCAGGTCGGTGTGTCGGGACATTATTGGCCGATCTTCAATGTGGCCGACAGCGCGGTCACCGTCGGCGCAGCACTGCTGGCCTATACGTATTTGCGACGGAGCGACGCAAGGACCGGGTAGGGCCGCGCTATCCACTCCACCGATTTGTCGACACAGAACGAATCAGCCGGACGCCGGCACGAGGTCACGCTCGACGCGGCGTCGCCGCGGATCGATCGGGCGCTGGCCGAGGTATTGCCGCTATCCCGGACCCGGATCCAGGCGCTCATCGATGGTGGGCGGGTGGCGGTTGACGGGGTGGTGGTTCAGCGGCCGAGCCAGGAGGTCGTGGCGGGGTCGGTGGTGATCGTCGACGAACCCCCCAAGCGGGCGCCGTCGCTGGCGCCCGAATCGATCCCGCTCGATTGGGTTTACGAGGA
>JBFGIA010000143.1:0-3717 GCA_041577935.1 Gemmatimonadota bacterium
CCGATCGTTCAGATGGCAGACCAGCTGATGCTCTACAAGTACGTGATCAAGAATGTCGCACGCCGTCATGGCATGACGGTTACTTTCATGCCCAAGCCTCTTTTCAATGACAACGGCTCGGGCATGCATTGCCATCAATCGATATGGAAGGGGGAGAAACCGACCTTCGCTGGTGATAGCTATGCTGGTCTGTCGGATACCGCTCTCCATTACATCGGAGGCATCATCAAACACTCCAAGGCTATTGCCGCCTTCACCAACCCGACAACCAACTCATACCGACGACTCGTTCCGGGCTTCGAAGCGCCGGTATACGTCGCGTACTCGGCGCGGAATCGCTCCGCGGCGTGTCGCATCCCGACCTACTCGAACGATCCGCGAGCAAAGCGTGTCGAGGTCCGTTTCCCCGATCCCTCATGCAATCCGTACTTGGCCTTCACGGCCATGGCAATGGCGGGCATCGACGGGATCGAGAACAAGATCGACCCAGGCGACCCGCTCGAGAAGAACACCTACTCGTTGAGCGGTACCGAGCAGTCCGAGCTCAAGGTCATGCCCGCGAGCCTCGGGGAGGCGCTCGAAGCCTTGGAAGCCGATAAGGGCTTCTTGCTCAAGGGCGATGTGATGACCGAGGACGCAGTGCAGACCTGGATCGAGTACAAGCGCGAAAACGAGATTGCACCGGTCGCATTGCGACCCCACCCCCACGAGTTCGAGCTTTATTTCGACATCTAAGAGCGGCGTCCACCGAGAACAGTCCTTCAGCGGAGGAATTCGGCACCGGAGAGCTGCAGAGCGCTCGGGTACAACGTCGACCTCGTTCGCTGAAGCCCTAGCGACAACAACATAGGAGTAACGATGAGCATTATACAGGCTGAATACATCTGGATCGACGGCACGGAGCCGACGCCGCTTCTTCGCTCGAAGACCAAGATGATTGCGGCGGGGATGTTGGAGAAGGTCCTCGGCGCGATCGCGGGAGTTGCCGAGCTTCCCAAGTGGGGTTTCGACGGATCGAGCACGAACCAGGCCACAGGCGACGATTCGGACTGCCAGCTGTATCCCGTATTCGCGGTGCGCGATCCGCTTCGAGGCGGCGACAACCTTCTCGTGCTTTGCGAAGTGTACAAGCATGACGGCTCCCCACATGAGACGAATACGCGTCGTGCGGCTGCCGAAGCTACAGAGAAGTACAAGAACCTAGATGCTTGGTACGGTTTCGAGCAGGAATACACGATGATGAAGGATGGCTACCCGCTCGGATTCCCCGAAGGCGGTTACCCCGGTCCCCAGGGGCCCTACTACTGCGGCGTCGGCGCCCAGTACGTGTTCGGTCGGGAAGTCGTCGAAGAGCACATGGTCGCTTGCATCAAGGCGGGGCTAAAGATTTCGGGGATCAACGCCGAGGTCATGCCCGGCCAATGGGAGTTCCAGATCGGGCCAGCCGGTGTGGTCGAGTCTGGCGACCACATGTACATGGCGCGCTACCTCCTCGGTCGGATCGCCGAGACCTACGGCGTCGACATCTCGTACGACGCCAAGCCCGCCAAGGGCGACTGGAACGGCGCGGGTTGCCACACGAACTTCAGCACCAAGGCCATGCGCGAAGATGGGGGCTTGAAGGTCATCCACGAGTACTGTGAGCGCCTCGCCCAACCAGAGCGCATTGCGCTCCACCTCAAGCACTACGGCGCCGGCCTCAAGGATCGCCTTACCGGCGCGCATGAGACCGCCTCGTGGCAGGAGTTCAAGTACGGCGTATCGGACCGTGGTGCTTCGATCCGTATCCCGATGGCCACCGATTTGGAGGGCAAGGGCTACCTCGAGGATCGTCGTCCATGCGCGAACATCGATCCCTACACGGTGGCACGTCTTCTCGTCGAGGCCGCGGCCTAACGTCGCCGAATGCAGAACGACACCGCGTTCCTCGGAGCGCGGTGTTTTTCGTTAAACAGTGAGAACCGCGGCACCGCGGATCCCGTCGTGGGCAAGTCGACGTAGAGCCTCGTTCGCCTCTTCGAGCGGGAAAACCTCGGTATGGCACCGGACCGGCACTGCGGCCGCCTCCTCGAGAAACTCGTGACCGTCTCTGCGCGTGTTGTTGGCCACGCTGCGTATGACTCGCTCCCCGTAGAGCAACTCGTAGGGAAACGACGGGATCGGGCTCATGTGGATGCCCCCGAGCACGAGGGTGCCACCTTTACTGAGATGAGAGAGCACCGGGGGAATGATCTCGCCGGCGGGGGCAAAGATGATCCCAGCGTCCAGAGGAACCGGCGGGTTTTCCGTCGTGCCCCCAGTCCAGGTCGCACCGAGCTCCTCAGCCAACACTCGGTGCTTGGCTCGATCGCGGGTGCACACGTAGACGTCTGCGCCTCGCGCCCGGGCGATCTGGATCGCAACATGACCTGCCGCGCCAAAACCGTAGAGGCCGAGACGCGCTCCCGACCAGTCCTCGATCCCGGTCACTCGCAGACATCGGTAACCGATGATTCCCGCGCACAGAAGTGGGGCGGCCTGGAGATCGGAAAACCCTGCCGGAAGCGGATAAGTGAAGCTCGCGGGAGCGACTACGTATTCCGCGAAGCCACCATCGACAGTCCAGCCGGTGAAATTTGGTGCGTCGCAGAGGTTCTCGCGCCCGGAGCCGCAAAACGTGCAAGAGCCACACGTCCGGTGCAACCACGCGACACCCACCCGGTGACCGATGGTACGGTCGATGACGTTCGCGCCGATCGCGTCGACGATGCCGACCACTTGATGCCCTGGGACCACCGGCGATCGACGGAGCTCGAGATCGCCTTCGCAGACGTGCAGATCGGTCCTGCAAACCCCACACGCACGGACCTCGATTCTCACCTCGTCGTCTGCGGGCTCCGGAATGGGAATCTCGCTGAGGCGTAAGGGACCCGTGTCGATGGGGGACGGTCGATCGAGAACCATGGCTCGCATGGCGATGACCGTACCGCAGCTATTGACTGCTCAAAAGTGGCCACGTTGGCCGAGTGTTTGGGAACAGGCAGACCATGACTCGATATCACGCATCTATCGCGTTTGCTCTCTTGTTCACCCTCGGGCTGCCATCGTGGGGAAGCGCCCAACACGCCCCAACCGGCGCTCGACGACGAACTGTCTTTCGACCGCAATCAGCCGATCCTGACCCATAGCCGACCCCAGGGCTGTGCTTCTGATCCAGATAGGCTGCTCGATTTCGTCGTCGCCAATATCAACGGGTTGTCTCGAAAGGGATACAAGGTCCAATACGTGATCGACGGAGTCCACGCGGGCACGCTGTTCTCATGGGCCCCCTATCAGATCCGAGATCTTTCACAGGGCGAGCACACGATTCGTTTGACTCTGCTTCGTCCCGACAACTCGCCGGCACCGGGGCGTTTCAACGATATCACTACCTCGTTCGAGGTTAGCGATTCCTGCCCTCACCTGGGCCTCATCCCAGACGACCTTGAGAACGAAGACGGAGAGGTTCTCGAGTAGAGCGCCCGCGACGGCACTAAGAAGCTTTGTGCTCCGGCCAAGCGCCTTTATAGTGCGCGCACCGGGATGTCGGAGCGAGTCGAGTTCAAGCGCGAAATCGGCCTCTTCATGGCCGTGATGATCGGCATCGGCGCGATGATGGGGCCGGGGATCTTCGCGCTGCCCGGGGAGCTGGCCAAGATGGTGGGCCCGCTCGGCGTCGTCGTGTATCTGGCGATGGGC
>JBFGIA010000144.1:0-3656 GCA_041577935.1 Gemmatimonadota bacterium
AGCAGCAAGGCTGGCGAGCTCGCTTCGAAGTGCGCTTGCCTTGGTGGCTTGGCTAAGCGACTGGCCGGTACCCGCAGAGAATAGCGACGCCTCCCGATCCCAACCCTTCGCGTAGGCCCGATGAGACATTCCGAAGAGGAGCGATGACTTGGGGGTGTTCGCGCTCAGCGTATTGGCCATGTACTGATCGATCGATGCTCCGCGTGGAGGTGCGAGATCGGCCGGATCGCCCTGAGGATGCTGGCAGGTGAGCGCTCCGAAACCGCAACCATGCAGCACCGATCCACCAGTAATCGGATTGGTGAGCCCATCGATGAGAATCGTATTCTGCCGGAGATCCTCGATAGGAGCGAACATCGCCGGCCAAGTGAAGTCGGTCATCGCGCTGACCGCGGGAGGTAGCGAGTCCTTTCCTTGGGTACGGCCGCTCGACACCTCGGCTGGGGTGAACTTCCCAGGATCGAATCCGCTCACAGCGAATACGATAAGACGCTTACGACCAGGGGGGGACTGCCCCGTCGCGTAGGAGAGAGTGCGTTCGACCCATGGCAGTAAGAACGACGCGCCGGCACCGAGCCCTAGCATGCGAATCATTTGTCGCCGATTCATGGGCATCATTCTGCCTCCGACGGCTCGCGGAGAAGAAACTCGTCCGAGGAGAAGAAGGCGCCGATTGCCGCAACGACGTCCCCACCCGTATCAGTAAATGCTCGGTAGGCGTCTGTCAGTGCGCACCCATCCGCCTCGAGCCGTGAGGCGCCGCGGATGTACTCATACAGGTGCGCGATGAAGCACTGACGCACGGTCTCCGATGCCGCAAGCTTACTCACGAGCTCCGCCGCCCCGTCGTATGGACCGTCCTGATCAGCGGTTCCTGTGAGCTCCCCAGTTGCATCCACCAACCGACCCGCTTCCATATCCCGTTCGCGACCCAAATGGTCGAAGCCGGCGAATCCGAGCCCAAGTGGATCCATCAGCTGGTGGCAACCCGCACAGCTCGCATCGCTCACATGCTCGCTAAGCGACTCCCGCATGGTCTTGTCCTCGCTTAAGATCAAGGGTGGCACACTGTTGATGTCGATTGACGGAATAACGCCGCAGACAAGGCTCTCTCGAATGAACTTCCCCCGTCGGATCACATCATTGTGGTCCATCTGAGAGAACGCTACTAGCCAGCTCGGTTGTGTGAGGATCCCGATCCGTTTGACTGAACCGAATGAAACCAGCTCCGGCGATGAGGAGGTTGGTCCGGTGTAACCATACGACTCAGCGGTAGCGTCCTGCGCGAAGCCCCAATCGGCCGAGAGCAGCGTCTCGAGAAGGTCGCCACCCTGGGACTGCCGGAGCGCCTCGAGGACGAAGGCGTCGGTATCTTCTTTCAGTGCGTCGGCGTCGTGGAACGGAAACTCCATGGTTTCCTTCGCTACGCTCGTCACGTTGTCGTAGCGAAAGTATTCGCTGAGGAACCGTGCGAGCGCCTCGCTTTCAGCCGTGGAGCGGAGCAAACGCTCCACCTGTGATTGGATCTCGCCGCGGTCTGCTAGCCTTCCGTCCACTGCTGCATCCCAAAGCTGCCGGTCTGGCGGTCCGTCGGTAAGCGTGTACGAGAGCGCCGAAGCAATTTCAAAAGGAGTCAAGCGATACGTCCCATCGCCGGTGGGTTCGCCGAGCTCCGAGCGGAAGAGGAAGCTTGGTGAGCTGAGTAACGCTTCGAGAGAAGTAGCGAGCGCGGCCTCGTCGCCGAGGGCAGATACCCGATCGTCGGCTGCGAGAGCAACGTATGCAGCGAGCTCTTCGCTGTCGAGGTTCCGACCGAACAAGATGGCGGCCTTCTCCGCGATGAGCGAACGGGCGCACTCCGTATCGAACGCGTCTGCAGCACATGAGCCGCCACCAGAAATCAGCTCGCTTGCTACGTCAGCCGCGACCGTGGTGGCCGAGCGAAGAACAGACTCGACTTCGGCTTCACCGACGAAATACGAGCTCGCCCGTGTTGTGAACCGGTCGGCCGTATTCGGGCTCTGAAAAGGGGTCGGAACTGCTGTCGCGCTTCGGTCGCGATTCAGGTCGGTCGAGCGGCCGCGCTTCAGCACATCAACCGCGGTCCCGTACTGCGCCCCGCTAAGGCGCACGATCCTTGCGCGAGATGGCCGCGGAGCCGGTGTCTCGCAGCTGAACAGACTCTCTACCGCGCTCTCAGTCGGCTCATGAGGCCCGTTTTGGCCGGAGTTCCTCGACTCGCCAATCACCCCTGAACAGCCGGCGAGGACCAGGAGGCCCGCGAGTACTGCCCGCATCGGATGCTGAGCCCGATCTAGTACGTCCCCCGTAATCACGACCACTTAATCTTTTAGGATGAATCGAAATCGATCAATCGCAGTTTCATTTCTTTTACGCTTCCCTACAAAACGTTACAATCAGCTCAAATGGGCGGTCTGGTTATCTGTCGCCCCACGAGCCTGAAATGCACCCAACAGAGCTAAGCCGGTCGTTGTGGTTCCCGGTGGCGCGGCCGGCCGGACGCGGGGGCAGCGTGTTCTCGTCCAGCGCCGTGCGGAGTCTTTCCCGCCATTGCGTTCAGCGACGCTCGTCTTGTTTCTCAAGCGGTTTGTGGGTGCTCGTCTCACCGCGACGCTATGACTTGCGGGGCTTGGGAAAACTCGTCAGCTTGATTCACGAGGTCGCCTAGTTGAGCTTCCCGAGCTACGTCCCCACTGATCCGGAGGCCAAATTTTGGGATGTGGTTGTAATTGGTACCGGAATGGGAGGCTCAACAGTCGGCCATGCGCTTGCGCGACGGGGGCACGAGGTCCTGTTCATCGAAAAGGGCATGTTTCTGTTCGGCGATCACGATCGGGGTGACGACCGGAATTCTGGGAATCCTGACGACAGCCCGGAAGGGCGTCTGCGTCGAGGATGGTGGCCCCACCCGCTCGACGGCACCACGAGTTTTGGTGACGTCTCGTTCTTTGCTCCGCTCGGCTGCGGTACGGGCGGATCCACCGGTGTGTACGCCGCACAGCTAGAGCGTTTTGCACCCTGCGATTTCCGACCGCGCGCAAACTTCCCAGACGTTCCGAACACGACACTTCCCGAGGCCTGGCCGATTTCGTATGAGGACTTGGCGCCATACTATGCAGAGGCCGAGAGTTCGCTCGGCGTACGAGGTACCCGGGATCCACTGCACCCAGATGACGGTGCTGCATTGCTGGCACCGCCGCCGCTCAGCCCACGGGATCAGGACCTGTTCGACTCCTTTGTCGAGCTGGGACTCCACCCATATCGCTCCCACGTAGGCTGCAGGGATGTCGAAGGGTGTACCGGGTGTGGCGGGCGTCTCTGCCCTCGTGATTGCCGAACCGGCGACGCGGGGCGGAGCTTTCTGCTGCCCGCTTTGATGAATCACCGCGCACGACTTCTCCCCGAGTGCGAGGTCGTCAAGCTCGCTGCCGACGAGTCGAGGGTGACCGAGGTGTGGTGCAACCGCCTCGGGAGCGAGCTTCGTATCCGAGGACGGATCGTCATTCTCGCAGCAGGTGCTTTTATGTCACCCACGTTGCTGCTGAAATCGACGTCCGAGACCTGGCCCAACGGCCTTGCTAACCGGTCGGGGCTCGTGGGGCGCAATCTCATGCTCCACGCAAGCGATTTCATCG
>JBFGIA010000145.1:0-3553 GCA_041577935.1 Gemmatimonadota bacterium
GCAGCTGCCGCCGCCGGTCGCTACACGCCCCTGGAGTACGACCTAGAGAAGGGTGCACGGGGCTCACGGTACGCCCACGCCGCTCGTTGGCTCACGTTCCTGACCGGAGCCGAGGATGCCCTCGTCGTCAACAATAACGCGGCCGCCATGTTGGTCGCTGTGGACTCGCTTGCCGCGGGCCTGGCGGTGGTCGTCTCACGCGGGGAGCTGATCGAGATCGGTGGTGGTTTTCGTGTCCACGATATCGTCGCCAAGAGCGGCGCCCACGTTGTCGAGGTCGGCGCCACCAACAAGACCCACATCGAAGATTATGAACGCGCCATTGAAACCCATGAGGTGGGTGCGATCCTGAAGGTTCACCGGTCAAATTTCTCGGTCTCGGGTTTCGTCGCTGAGGTCGAATTGGCGGATCTGTGTCGATTGGGGGAGCGGTACGGGGTACCGGTCATCTTCGATCAGGGGACGGGCGTGCTGGAATCGTTGCCGTTGTCTCCTGATGAGCCCAGCATCAAAGATGCGTTGGCCGATGGAGCAGCGCTTGTTTGCGCGAGTGGCGACAAGCTGCTCGGCGGACCCCAGGCGGGGCTACTGTGCGGCGGCACTGAATGGATCGCCAAGGTGCGGACGAATCCACTTCTGCGCACGGTCAGAGTAGACAAAGCAACGTTGGCCGGGCTGGAGGCCACGCTGCGCTTGATCGCCAATGGGGGAAACGATGTGCCGGTCCAGGCGATGCTCGAGCCTGATCCAGGCGTACTTCGCGCACGGGCCGAGGCGCTGGTCGGTACGCTAGCGCCTGATGTTCGAGAACAGTGCACCGTGGAGCCGCACAGCGGACGCGCGGGTGGTGGAACGCTGCCCGGGGTCGATCTGCCGGGCGCCGCCGTGCGCGTTGCCCCCGTGCGGCTCACGGCGGCTGCTGTGGAGCGCCAGCTGCGGTTGGGCGAGCCGCCAATCGTGAGCCGGGTCGCCGATGACGCGGTGTGGTTGGATGTTCGGACTCTGCTCCCGGGAGAAGCTGCGATTGTAGCTCGACGATTGGATGAGATTCTAGGCGCAAGTGATAACTAATAAAGGGGATAGCGAAACGCGATGATGATGCGATATGGGGTTGCAGTGGTGTGCGTTGTGATGGCTTGGTCGGTGCCGGCGTGCGGTCAGGAGCGGCTGCCGCTCGACAAGATCCGGTTGCCGGAAGGGTTCCGAATCGAGGTGTTTGCGGCCGATGTACCCAACGCTCGCTCCATGACTCTGAGCCCCAACGGGGTTGTGTACGTAGGTACCCGTCGAGAGGGCGTCGTATACGCGGTCGTTGATGCCAACAGCGACCACGTGGCCGACACCGTCCACACCATCGCCCGCGGGCTCGAGATGCCCAACGGGGTGGCTTGGCAGTATGGTGCGCTCTATGTGGCCGAGGTCAGTCGCGTCCTACGATTCGACAACATCGACGAGCGTCTAGCGAATCCACCAGACGCGATCATCGTCCGCGACGATTACCCGACCGAGCGACACCACGGATGGAAGTACATCCGTTTTGGGCCCGATGGGTTGCTCTACGCCCAGGTCGGGGCACCGTGCAACAGCTGCTTGTCCGACAACCCACTCTTCGCGTCGATCACGCGGATGAGCGTCAGCGAGCCCAGACGCGAAGTGTTCGCCCACGGGGTTCGCAACTCGGTTGGGTTCGACTGGCACCCCGAGACGGACGAGCTGTGGTTCAACGACAACGGTCGCGACAGGCTGGGTGACGACCTGCCACCGGACGAGCTCAATCGGGCCCCCGAGCCTGGCCTTCATTTCGGGTATCCGTTCTGTCACGGCGGCGACATCCCGGACCCCGAGTTCGGGTCACAGCGGGATTGCGCCGAGTTCACTCCGCCGGCGCAGAAGTTGGGGCCGCACGTCGCACCGCTGGGGATGCGGTTTTACACCGGCGACATGTTCCCCGACGAGTACGAGAACGACATCTTCATCGCTGAACACGGGTCTTGGAACCGCAGTCAAAAGATCGGCTACCGTATCACCCGGGTGCAGCTGCAGCGCGATCGCGTCGTGTCATACGAGCCGTTCGCGGAGGGTTGGCTGGAGGGTGAAAACGCCTGGGGTCGCCCGGTCGACGTGCTGGTCATGCCCGACGGCTCGTTGTTGGTCTCCGACGACGAGGCGGGTGCGATCTACCGGATCGTCTACGAAGGCTAGCGAGCGAGCGTTGCTCGGTCTCGATCGAGCACCTACACTACCCGCCCCATGCGCTGGTCTTGTGCGCTCATCCCCACGCTCAAGGAGGATCCCGCCGACGCCGAGGTGGTAAGCCACCGCTTGATGGTTCGAGCGGGGCTGCTCCGGCCGGTGGCGCGGGGGGTGTATACCTACCTGCCGCTCCTGCTGCGCAGCATCCACAAGGTATCCCAGATCATTCGCGAAGAACTCGATCGGATGGGCGCGGTCGAGTTGCTCCCTCCGATTCTCCATCCGGCTGAGCTGTGGAAGGAGACCGGCCGGTGGGATCTGTACGGGCCGCTGCTGATGCGGGTCACAGATCGACACGAGCGCGACTACGCGCTCGGCCCGACACACGAGGAAGTCGTGACCGATCTGATCCGGCGGGAGGTCCGCTCATATCGGCAACTGCCGCTGTCGGTATACCAGATTCAAACCAAGTTTCGGGATGAGATTCGGCCCCGGTTTGGGGTCATGCGAGCACGCGAGTTTCTCATGAAGGACGCGTACTCGTTTGACCCCGACGAAGCATCGATGGCGATTACGTATCAGAAGTTCCACCACGCCTACTGCGCGATCTTCGACCGTTGTGGGTTGGCGTACCGGGCGGTGGAAGCCGAAGCTGGCGAGATCGGGGGCACGGTAAACCACGAGTTCATGGTTTTGGCCGGCACCGGGGAGAGCGCGGTCCTGTCGTGTGTTGCTTGTGGCTACGGCGCGGCCAGCGAGCGTGCCGAAAGCGCACCGCGCGAGCATCAGTTGCCCGACGGCCACCGACCAAAGCCGCTCGAGGTCGTCGACACCCCCGGCCAGACGACGGTCGATGACGTGTCGCGGTTGCTCGGGAAACCCGCGGAGGCTTTCGTCAAGACGCTGCTCTTTGAGGCTGACGACAGCACCGTCGCCGTGCTGGTGCGCGGCGATCGCGAGATCAACGAGGCCAAGCTGGGTCGGTTGCTGGCTGTCGAGGGGGTCGAGATGGCGGCGCCCGATCGCGTCGTAGAGGTGACCGGTGCCGAGGTGGGTTTCGCGGGCCCGCACACGCTGCCCGACACGGTTCGGATCATCGCCGATTACTCACTGGCGGGGCACGGTGATCTGGTGGCGGGTGCCAACGAGACCGATCGCCACGTGACCGGACTCGAGATCGGCCGCGACGTCGAGCCTCATGAGTGGGCCGATGTTTCCGTGGCGATCGACGGGGATCCCTGTCCGCAGTGTAATCAGCCTCTGAAAGAAACCCGGGGGATCGAGGTTGGGCACATCTTCCAGCTGGGGACCAAATACTCGGTCGCGATGGGTGCCACGTTCCTCGATGAGAGTGGCTCGC
>JBFGIA010000146.1:0-3499 GCA_041577935.1 Gemmatimonadota bacterium
CGATCGGATCACTGGGCTGGATTGGAACTCGTCCTTTGTCGACAATGGCGTGGCTGCCCTCGGCATCGCCGCGCTGATCGTATCGATCGTGCTCAACCTGCGGGACAGAGCAGTAGAACCGCGGTAGTATGATGCCCACCTGTCGAAACCTGGCCGAATGAACAACAAATCTCTGGGAGAATTATGATTAAGCTGAGCTATCTGATGCGACGTCTGCCGCATATGAGCCGCGAAGAGTTTCAAAAGTACTGGAGCGAAAAACACCCTCAAGCCGTACCCCACGAGGCGTTTGGGACGCTCGGAATCAAACGCTACGTTCAGGTTCTTCCACTCGATACGGACGTACGAGATGTGGCCATCGGCCCGCGCACGGGGCTGGTAGAACCGTTCGACGGAATCGCTGAGCTTTGGGTCGACAGCCTAGAGGCGCTTGAACGCGATTGGTCAACGGACCAAGCCAAGGAATTCGTTCAAGCCTTTTTTGAAGATGAGAAGAACTTCATCGATTGGTCCCGGTCGACGATTCTGGTGTCCGAAGAGAACGTCGTAATGCCATGACCCACCAACGGATCGATTCTCGATGGACAACTTCGTTCGACTAGTCCAACAAGCGGGCGTGGTCGGCGCCGGTGGCGCCGGCTTCCCGACGTACAAGAAGATCGATGCGACGGTCGACACCGTGATCGCCAACGGCGCCGAGTGCGAGCCGTTGTTCTACAAGGATCAGGCGCTGATGGAACATCATGCCACCGAGATCGTCGACGGCATGGTGCACGTGATGCGCCACATGGGAGCCCCGAAGGGCATCTTCGCCGCCAAGGGGAAGCACAAAGAAGCGATCGGCTCAATCGGGGGGCGGCTCCCCGACAACGTGACCCTCTTCGAGATGGACGACGTCTATCCGGCCGGGGACGAGTACGAAGTGGTGTTCCACAGCACGGGCCAACTGATCCCGGCCGGCGGATTGCCGCTCGACATCGGAATCGTCGTCCAGAACGTGGAGACGCTGTACAACGTGCATCGCGCGGTGGATGGTCGCCCCGTCACCCACTCCATGATGACCGTACACGGGCACGTGCGGAAACCGATCACGGCCTGGTTGCCCATTGGCACCAGCTACCGGGATGTCTTACGGGTCGCGGGCGGCGCGACCATCGATGATTTCGTGCTGCTCGATGGCGGGCCGATGATGGGCAAGCTGGTGAGCGACTCGACCCCGGTCACCCGGGTATCGAGCGGCTTCGTCGTGATACCTCGAGAGTCGAATCTGGCGGTCCGGAAGTCACAGTCCGAACAGGCGTTCAAACGGTTCGGCAAGTCGGCGTGCGATCAGTGCAGCCTGTGCACCGAAATGTGTCCCCGCTATTTGCTGGGTTATCCAATCCAGCCTCATCTCGTGATGCGTTCGTTGCTCACCACCGGTGAGATGAGCGAAACGCTCACACACTGGGCGCAGGCGTGCTGCGAGTGCAACATCTGTACGCTGTGGGCGTGTCCCGAAGATTTGGACCCGAGAAATGTCTGCGTCGTGACAAAGAGAGACTTGAAAGAGCACGACAAGTGGTTGCCGCCGGAGCAACTCCAGCGTCTCGCCAGGGACGTGCATCCGTTGAAGGACTATCGCGGCGTACCCACCGCGCGATTGGCGCGCCGGCTCGGGCTGCACCAGTTCACTGAGAAAGCGCCGCTGTGGACGGACCCGATTGAGCCCAAGTCCGTATCGATTCCCCTCCGGCAGCACATCGGCATACCGGCGGTCCCAGTGGTAAGCCCGGGCGATCGCGTGACCGTTGGGGATGTCTTGGCCAGGGAAGCCGATACCGGGATGAGCGTGCCGATCCACGCCAGCATCGAGGGGACGATTCAATCGGTTGATGACGACATTGTCATAAAGGCACGACATGGATAATGCGATCGGACTCATCGAGCTCACGTCGATTGCCAACGGGTATGAAGTGGCCGATGCGATGCTCAAGAGTGCGAAGGTGGAGATGGTGTTCAACCGCACCATCTGTCCCGGGAAGTTCATGGTGATGGTCGCGGGAGATACCGCAGCGGTGAAATCGAGTCTGGAGGCGGGACTCGACTTGGGGGGTGAAACGGTGGTCGATGACTTGCTGATACCCAACGTCAGTCCCGAGGTGTTTCCGGCGATCAGTGGCACGCGGATCATCGAAACGACGGGCGCGCTCGGGATCATCGAGACGTTTTCCGTGGCATCGATCATCGAAGCCGCCGATGCGGCGGTGAAGGCAGCCAATGTGCAACTCATGGAGATCCACCTTGCCATGGCGATCGGCGGGAAGGGATATGTGACGTTGACCGGAGACGTCGCCGCCGTGAAGACAGCGGTCGAGGCCGGAGCTGACTACGTCCGCAGCAAGGGCCTGTTGGTACAAAAGGTCGTCATTCCCCAGCCGCGAGAGGAGATTCTCAGAGACAAGATCTAGAGTACGCGCTCAGCGCGACCGAAAGACCGGGCCGACCGACTCGCGCACCGCGTCCATCTCCGCCTCCGCGCCCTCCGGCGGTTCCGTCAACAGACTGACGACGATCGTGAACAAAAAGCCGGCCGCAAACCCAGGCAGCATCTCGTACAGGTCATAGAACCCGTCTTTGAAGAAGAGTACCCACCCGACCGCGGTCGCGAACCCGCCGGCCATTCCGGCGATCGCGCCGGCAAGCGTGGTGCGCTTCCAGAAAAGCGAACAGAGAACGACCGGCGTGAAGGCGGACGCCAGCCCCGACCACGCGAAGAGGACGAACCAGAACACCATCCGCACTTCGCCCAGCGCCATCACGACCGCGCCGACACCAATGACGACGGTGGTGAGCTTGCCGTAGACCGAGAGCCGCTTCTCGGACCACGCGGGATGAAAGATCTGCTGCACGATGTCCCGCACCAGCGCCGAAGAGGCCAGGATCAAAAGCGAATCGACGGTCGACATGATCGCCGCCAGAACGACGACCAAGAAGATCCCGGTAAAGATCGCCGGGAACAGTGCGGCACTCATCTCGGGCAGCACCGTCTCCGCGTCGAGCAGTCCCGGGAAGAGGACGCGCCCCGCCATCCCGGCGAAGACCGCGCCGACATCGAAGCCGATCACGCAGATGACGGCGATGAAGCCCCCATCCACGATCTGCTTCTGGTCTCTGGCGGCGATAAAGCGCGTCAGGAGCTGCGGCGCGCCTAGGAAGGCCAACCCAATCCCGACGAACCCCGCCGCGCTTGCGATCCCCGGAAGCGTCAGACCGTACGACCCCATCGGCTGCAGAAGAGCGGGATCCTCGGCGTGGAGCGCCTGCATGACCTCGGACCACCCACCGGCCGCCGGGATCGCCACGATCGGCAGCGTGACGAGACAACCGAACATCAGGACGCCCTGAAGGAGATCCGAGTACGCGACCGCTTTGAAGCCGCCCACCGTCGTGTAGTAGAGGATCACCGCTGCGCCGATTAGGACACCGGTCGAGTAGCTCGTCCCGAGGAAGGAGCCGA
>JBFGIA010000147.1:0-3482 GCA_041577935.1 Gemmatimonadota bacterium
CGTACTAGGACGTCGACTCCGTAGCGACGGGTGAAGGTCCCGTGATATAGAACCCGGAACTCGCTCGAAGGTTGGGCGGCTCGTTCGAGGGTGCGTCGGAAGACCCCGGGATCCGCGAGGTTCATGACTACGGACGTCTTCTCTCTGGGAACACCACGCGCCACCAGTGTGTCCCGCCACCACTCTGTGACCGTTATCACGTGGTCCGCGAAGCGACACGCCAGCCTCTCCTGAAAGAGCAGGACGCGGGCGGCCCGCGACTTCATTCCGCTACTGGTGCGGGCGGCAAACAGTTCGGGCATCAGGTCGTGCAGATCGAGAATGACGCGCGCTCCCCTGAGCTTGGGCCACGCCGCGGCAAATACGAGGAAATCAGGCAGGTTGTGTAGCTGGATCGTCTGGTAGCGACGGTTGCGTTGGAGCCAGATGAGTCGCCAGGTTGCCATCACGAAGAAGGCGAGATACTCCAGCAACTGGGTCGCCATCGAACTGCCGCGATGACGGCGAACCGGTAGCCGAATGACGTTTACCCCTTCGTAGACGGCGGACCGGTCTTCACCGGGCTCACGCAGGCACACCACATCCACTTCCCAACCCCGCTCGGTGAGCGCGACGGCTTCACGTTGCACCCTGGTTTCCCCGAGCGGGTAATAGGAGTGGACAACCATGCAATGGCGGAGTTGGTTCTGTGACATCGGCCGCCTACCGGGTCATCCGAGATCGTCCTTGGGCACTCGGGCTACCAGGTCTGCCCGCCACACGTACGAGCGATGTCACCGGCGCCCTCCGCCGAGGCCGCGATCCAGCAGATCCCGGAGGGTGCCAAGCGCTTCGGCCCACTCGTGCTGCTGGAGCCTCTGCTGCTCGACGATTTCGGAGAGAAACCGTGCATGGTCCTGTTGCATTCGACCGACTCCCGCCTGGATCGACCGGCTGTCAGAGCCCACGTGCACGGTGCCGGCTCGGAAATAGCCACGGAGCAGCGGCCAGTCTGAGGTGATGATCGGCCTGGCCAGTGAGAGCGCCTCGCATGCCCCTCGCTGCATGGTGTGGTCACGTGTGGTCAAACACATGACCGCATCCGCTTTCCGCAGCAGCGAGTAGTAGGTCGGATCGTCGAGAAAGCCGACGAAGTGGACGTTGGTTGGCGCCTCGTCGACGAATCTCTCAGCAGATGCGTCGAGACGCCCGGTCACGTAGAACGTGGTAGCCGGCAATCGGCTTGCGGCGTCGAGGATCTCGTCGAGCGGCTCATCGTCGGCAAAGGTATTGACGACGGCGATCGAAAAGCCCGGAGCGGTCTCGAATGATCCATTGCCCGGAAACTCTGTCGGGATATCGCGAATGACGAGCGCTGCGCCACCCGACCCCTGGATCTGGTCGGCGAAGTGCTCATTGGTAACGATGGTTGCCAGCGCCCGCTTGGCGACCCATCGGTAGAGCCAACGCGGACGAGTCCAGTAAAGGCGCTGAAACGCATCGCTATGGGCGTCGACCAAGAACCCGGCGCCGGAAACCAGCGAATACATCGCCGCCATCACCACGGCGAAGGAGGGCGGACTCTGCACAAACACCAGCCTGGGACGTTTTGTGACCAGCAGCTTGATTGTCTTCAACGCCTGGACGGCGTATTTGTATGGAGCGATCAAAGCGCCGCGGCGCATCGTTGAGTAGATGAAGTGAGCATCGATTCCGAGTTTGCGAGCGAACACTTTGCTACGCGGGCCGTGGCTCGGCGGGCCCCAAACCATGAACAAGGTTCTAGGAGCGAGATCTCCCAGAATGTCCGTGGTTTCTTCGTTCTGGTGTGTCATGGCTGGAACATCCGGTGGAGTTGCTTCACGTTGACCTCGACATCGAAGCGTTCGCCGATGAGTTGCCGTCCTGCTTCGCCGAAACGACGACGTTCCTCGGCGTCACCAAGAAGTCTCTTCAAGGCGGCGGTCAACTCCTCGGTTGAACCGGGAGCGGTCAACAGGCCCGTTTCGCCATGCTCTACAGCCTCCGGTATTCCCGAAATCCGCGTGGAGACAACGGGCAGCTCCATGGCCGACGCTTCCAGAATCACGTTGGGTATCCCGTCACGGTCGCCGTCGTCGGCGACCACGCAAGGGAGCACGAAGAGCGCGGCGCGGCGATACGCATCAATTACCTCGTTATGGGGTAGAGCCCCCCGCAACGTGAGCCGATCCTGAAGGCCCTCGATCGCTATGGCACGCTCGAGATCCGTGCGCAGCGGCCCCTCACCGATTATCTCGCAGCGAAAACTGACTCCTTCCTTGGCGAGGATGCTGCAGGCTTCGATCAGATACGCAAAACCCTTCTTTTCCTTCAACTGACCGACCGCAACCATCACCGGCGGCTCCTCCTCCGATCTGGGATGCGGCGAATAATCGGCTAGAGGAAGCCCGTGATAGATCCGTGAGATCGAGGCCGCCGGAGTCCGTGCCGTTTCCGATAGATATGTGGCGTTGTAGCCAGTGCAAGTCGCCACGAACTCTGCGCCGGCCAGCTTCTTTTCCAAAAGGACCGGCTCGACGTAGATGTCGTTGGCATGGGCGGTCAGACTGTACGGCAGGTCGAGGATCCGCCCGGCGACGAGGGCGATGAGCGCAGCTCGATCGGCAAAGTGGGCATGAAGGCGGTCGGGCGTGGAGGTGTCGTCGATGAGACCGGCAACATGAACCGCCAGACCGAAGTGGGCGATCGTCCGCAGTCGGCTCCGCCACGACGGGTGGCGTGATCTGATCAGATCAACGAGCGTCCCGAGATAGCGCCCCGGCCGCTTGGCGAGGAAACGGAAGTGATGACGGATGACGGACCACGCCGCGAGAGTGGACATGACGTAGTGGGTGTCGGCAGCCAGAGCCTTCTGATCAGGCGACAAGTCGGCCACGGGGCCGCGGACTGAGATGACGCTTGCATCCACCCCCCAACTGCGCAGCGTCCTGATCTCGCGATCGATAAAGGTCGTAGTCAGCAGCGGATAAGTGCCAATGATGTACGTCAGGGCAAGGGGCCGTTGCGCAACACTCGTTTGCTCCATGGGTTGCGCGTCGGTTGCTTCCACCGCCGATCTCTCAACCATCTGCGCTCACCCCAGCCAGCCGCTGCGCCGGCACAGTCTGCTTATCGCGATTCATTCGCTCGCGCAGCGACCAGGCACCCATACGAGCCAGGCGCGACGGCATGGTCGCGACCGCGAAGCGGACTCGATCGCCCGGCGAGAAATCGATCGAATCGAGCTCGTACCCATGCGCCTTCATCGATCGCCCGGCGGCTCGCTGGATGAACGCGATGTCAGAGCTGCTCATCGTGTCCCGAAATCGGCCAATCGGTGCTGTGGAGATGGTGGCCGGCTTGAGATCGCCGAAGGAACTATTGCCCTGCTGGTGCTCAGGGGCCCCCTCCATGGCCAGCATCGCCGGCTCGAACTCCTCTCCGATGAATGCGCGTGTCTCTCGCATCACGCCGACCGGATC
>JBFGIA010000148.1:0-3461 GCA_041577935.1 Gemmatimonadota bacterium
CGCCCATCACGAACGTGCCGCCCGGGATCTCGACCAGATCGAAACCCGAAGACGGCGTCGAGTTGCACCCGGGGGAAACGAGTACGAACGCCGCCAGCGCCAGCCTGGCAACAGCGATCACCGGCTCAGAGCGGTCATAACAAAGCACGATTCGAGTGTACGAGCCCGCCATCGCCCTGACCAGCGCTATCCGATCCGTTAGATTTGCCGCTTCATGCCATCTCTCGATGCGATCCTGCGGGCCAACCCCGACTACGTCGACTCGCTCTACCGGCAGTTCCTGGAAGATCCCGAGTCGGTCGACCCCACGTGGGCGCTCTTCTTCGCCGGCTTCCAGTGGAAAGGCGACGGGATCGGCGCGGAGAACGGGGCCGACCGGCCGGCCGCGGAAGCTGCGAACGGCGGACCGATCGTCTTGACTTCGAGCGGAGCGCTCCCCGAGGGCGTCGCCCCCACTGAAGCCACACACCTGCGTTGCTACGACCTGGTTCACACCTATCGCGAGTTCGGCCATCTGATCGCCGACCTCGACCCGCTCCGTCGCGGCTCGCGCGAACACCCCGTGCTGGCGCTGTCGGAGTTCGGGTTCACCGAAGCCGATCTTGACCAGATCGTCGAGTGCTCGGCGTACAAAGGGATGCAAGAAGGGACGCTGGCCGAGTTTCTAGAGGCGCTCAAGGCGACGTACTGCGAGACGATCGGCGTCGAGTACATGGACGTCGCCGACACCGACGAGCGCGAGTGGTTGCAAGCTCGTATGGAGCCCAATCGCAACGATCCCGAGCTGTCGACCGAGGAGAAGCGCACCGTCCTGCGTCAGCTGCTAGCCGCCGACACGTTTGAGGAAACGCTCCAGCGACGGTTCCCGGTCGCCAAGCGGTTCTCGCTCGAGGGCGGAACGACGCTCATCCCGTTGCTCACAACGATCGTCGAGCAAGCGTCGGCTTCGGGTGTCGACGAGCTGGTGATGGGGATGGCGCATCGCGGTCGGCTAAACGTGCTGGCGCACGTCCTCGGCAAGCCGTACGAGCACTTGCTGGCCGAGTTCGAGGACCGGCCGATGCCAGCCGAGGCGCACGGGTATGGCGACGTCAAGTACCACCTGGGGTACTCCAACGACTATCAGACGTCGACCGGTCGCAACGTCCATCTGTTGCTGGCGTTCAACCCGAGCCATCTGGAGGCGGTCAACCCGGTGGTTCAGGGGAACGTGCGTGCCAAGCAGCAGGTGTTCGACGACACCGAGCGGAAGCGCGCGATCCCGGTGCTCATCCACGGCGACGCGGCGTTTGTCGCCCAGGGCGTGGTCGCCGAGACGCTGATGTTGAGCCGCCTCGACGCGTACCGCACGGGAGGCACGATCCACGTCATCATCAACAACCAGGTCGGTTTCACCACCGATCCCGACGAAGGGCGGTCGACTCGCTACGCGTCGGACATCGCGAAAACGGTTCATGCACCTGTCTTCCACGTCAACGGCGACGACGCGGAGGCCGCGGTCCACGCCGCGCGGCTGGCGGTCGGGTACCGGCAGGAGTTTCAGCGCGACGTCGTCATCGACCTGATCTGCTACCGTCGCTACGGTCACAACGAGCTCGACGACCCCACGTTCACCCAGCCGCTGATGTACGAGCTCGTCAAGTCGCACGCGTCGAACTCGACGCTGTACGGGTCCGAGCTGGTCGCGGCTGGTATCGCCACCGAGGAGGAAGTGGAGTCGATTCGATCCGAGCTGGTGACCGAGCTGGACGCCGCTCACAGCGCAGCGCAGGAGTTGCCTGAGCAGCCCTGGCACAAGCTGGGCGGCATCTGGGAGGGTCTGAGCATGAGTCGCGGAGGTGACACCACCGCGGAGACACCCGTTTCGCGCGAGGTGCTCGAACGCATCGCCCGCGGCTTGGTTAAGGTACCGGACGGCTTCAACTGGCACCGCCGCCTCAAGAAGTTGATGCAGGCGCGCGCCGGAATGGTGCTCGAAGATCGTGATATCGACTGGGGGTGCGGCGAAGCGTTGGCGATCGGCTCGCTACTGCTCGAAGGGACGCCGGTCCGATTCTCGGGTCAAGACACCGGCCGCGGCACGTTCAGCCACCGGCATTCGATCTATATCGATCAGAAGAGCGGCGAACCGTACGTGCCGCTCAACCATCTCGATCCCCATCAGAACCTGCTTCACATGATTAACAGCCCCCTGTCCGAGCTGGCAGCGCTCGGCTTCGAGTACGGTTACTCGGCTGCCGATCCGTGGACGCTGGTCGTATGGGAGGCGCAGTTTGGCGATTTCGTCAACGGTGCGCAGGTGGTGATTGACCAATTCCTGGCCAGCGGCGAGTACAAGTGGCGTCGCATGTCGGGCTTGGTGATGCTGCTGCCACACGGCTACGAGGGGCAAGGTCCGGAGCACTCGAGCGCTCGTCTCGAGCGGTTCCTCGAGCTGTGCGCCGAGGACAACCTCCAGGTCTGCAACTTGACGACGCCGGCGCAGCTCTTCCACGCGCTGCGGCGTCAGATTCACCGCGACTTCCGCAAGCCAATCATTATCATGAGTCCCAAGAGCTTGTTGCGTCACAAGCGCGCCGTCTCACGGGTCAGCGATTTCACGCACGGTAGCTTCCAGGAGATCCTCGACGAGGTCGAGCTGGCTAACCCACAAGCGGTGCGGCGGCTTCTCCTGTGTTCAGGCAAGGTCTACTACTCGCTGATCGAGGCACGGCGCGCACAGCTGATCGAGGACGCGGCGGTCATTCGGCTCGAGCAGCTGTATCCATTCCCAAGTAGAGCGCTGCGACACCTCGTCGCGAGCTACTCGAACGCGCAGCAAGTGACGTGGGTCCAGGAGGAGCCGGAAAACATGGGCGCGTGGCGGAACATCCGACACCGGTTGGAAGAGAACCTCCCGGCCAACGTTCGGTTGTCTTATGCCGGCCGGCCCGAGGCGGCGTCGCCAGCCACCGGCATGCACACCGTTCACGAGCAGCAAGAGCAGGCGTTGATCGACCAGGCGCTGGGTCTGTAGGGGCGTCGTCGTCGTGGATATAACGATCCCGCCGCTGGCCGAGTCGATCACCGAGGGCGACATCGGGGCGTGGCTCGTGAAGAGCGGCGATCGGGTCGAACGGGATCAGGCGGTGCTCGAGCTGGAGACCGACAAGGCGACGGTCGAGATCGCGGCCGAGGCGAGCGGCACGGTCGAGATCCTGGTTGCGGCCGGGGAAACGGTGCAAGTCGGCGACGTCGTGGGGCGGATCGCCGAGGGCGAGGGTGCGGCGGAGGCCGCGTCCCAACCGGTCGAGCCGGAGCCCGAGCCGGCCCAACCACTCGCACCTGAACCACCACCCGCGGCGCCCGAACCCACCCCGCAACCGGAACCCGTGCCGGTGCCGAAAGCGGAGCCACCCCCAGCAGCGCCCAAACCCGCGGCAGTGGCTGCGCAACCCGACACGCCCGGAACCCGACGCGAG
>JBFGIA010000149.1:0-3407 GCA_041577935.1 Gemmatimonadota bacterium
ATCATCTCGGTGATCTGGTCGACTTCCAGCGTCTGTCCAGTCAGCCGGTCCAAGCTCGCGAGGCACGATACCAAGAACAAGAGGGCGATCCCGGCAAACACTCTCATCACACGCATGAGTCTACCACTCCGACAGGCTCTTGAGAGGCGCTGGTCTGTCTGGTCGAGCCCCACAGTCAACGGTGCAAGGGCCGTGGCGCTGTCTTTCGCGAGCCCTCCCAAGGTTCTTGGGGAGTTCGGCTGTCGTTGGCAGGCGGATGAGATCAAAAAGCGAGATTGCATTGCCTATTGATTGACTCGGGCTCAATCGTGCTATATCCTCTGCTGGCCCTCAAACCAGTCGTGGCGTGTGGACACTCAGGTCTTGGTCGTGGGTCTCGGTTTCCGCGAGGGGGGCCAGAGTTTCCATAGATCCGTCACGCAAATGTCAAATCATCGTTAACTAGGGAGAATTCATGCAACTGAAAGGCCATCGATTTGTAATCTGCTTACTGGCGCTTGCGCTGCTGTGCGGGGCGAACCTGGTAGCGGCCACAGTCAAGAAAATGGGTTTGAATGAGATGTGCGAGCGTGCCGGGAGCATCTTCCGCGGCACGGTCGTGAGTGTCTCGAACGGCTCAGTCAAGGCTGGCGGCAGCTCCTCCGCGACCGTCGACTATGTGATCGAAGTCCACGAAGGACTCAAGGGGTCGTTCGAGTCCATAGGCGACAAGAAGCACACGACAATCCGAATGCTTGCGGGCATCAAGGGCACCACTCAAGGTGGGTCCCGGCGGTTCTCCAAGCTTCCCGACCTGCCACAGCTGGAGGTCGGTAGGGAGTATCTTCTGCTGACCACGACTCCCGGCCAGAGCGGATTATCCACGACGGTCGGCCTCGGCCAGGGTTGCTTTAGCGTTCACGGGAAAGGCGAAGCAAAGACTGCGGTCAACGAGTTGAACAACTTGGGGCTTTACGACGGCCCGGTGGCCTACGACGTCATCGTTAGCGATATTCGAGCGGCGCTCGGCCAGTAGGGGGAACTAATGATCAAGAAACACACGAACACCCTTTTCATCACCCTAGCTGTGCTCCTCCTCACGTCCCTGCCGGCTTGGGGAGCCGACGCCCTCGTCATCTGCCAGAGTGGAGTGCCATTCGCCTACCCAAACGGAGGTGAGGACATCCTTTGGAACCCTGATCAGGGCGGCCTCGGAGGACTCACCAACGCCCAGGCGATAGCGGCGGTCGGCGCCGCTTTCGATCGCTGGGAAGACGTGACCACTTCCTCGGCCACCTTTCTCCAGGGCTCGACTCTCGCCGTGGACATCGACGATACCAACTTTGGACCGATCTTAAATCCGATCGCGCCGAATGGTGAAAGTGAGATCGTCTTCGATGAGGACGGGGCGATCTTCACAATCCTCTTCGGCGCCGGCAGCGGCATTCTCGGTTTCGCCGGGCCTGACTTCGGATTTGGTCCTCCATCCTGTGAGCTGATCGAGGGCAGCGCTTTTCTGAACGGCCCGGCGTTCGGCGATGCCATCGTCGCCGAGGACATCATGGTCCATGAGTTCGGCCACTACGTAAATCTGGGCCATGTCGAGCTCAACGGCCAGCTGGTCGCCTTCTCTGAAGGTGGCGACGATTCTGGGCCGACTCCGGACAATGCCACTTTTGGCACCACCTCTTTCATCGGCACTGAGGTCATCGAGACGATGTACCCGTTCTACTTCGGCACTACGCCCTCGGGTGGCGCCGGTACTCGCACCCCGCATGCCGACGACATCGCGTCGATCTCTACGATCTACCCGGACGCGAGCTTCACGACGACCACTGGCAGCATCTCGGGCGTCGTCCTGGCGGCCAACGGCACCACCCGGCTGAGCGGAGTCAACGTGATCGCTCGCAACATCAACGACCCGTTCATCGACTCGGTATCGACCTTCTCGGGAGCGTTCACCGACAGCACCAGTCAGGCCGATCCCAACGTCGGTACCTTCAGACTGAGCAACCTGATTCCGGGTGAGCAGTACGCGGTCTTCGTCGATGAGGTAACGGCGGCTGCGGGACGCTTCAGCAACCCGATCCTGGCTCAGCTGCCAGGGCCGGAAGAGTTCTGGAACGGCGCCGACGAGTCGAACAACTCGTCGACCGACGATCCCCTCGACTTTGTCCTCATCGCCGCTGCCGCCGGCGTCGACGCCAGCGGCACCGACATCATCTTCAACCAACCTGGAGAGGGTGATCCCCTGCCAGTGGGCGACGATGGCTTTGTCTCGCTCGCCCTACCGTTCACCTTCACGATCTGCGATCAGGACTTCGACCAGGTGTTCGTCAACGCCAACGGCAACCTGACCTTCGGCTCCGGCGACTCGGATTTCAGCGAGAGTGCCTCTGAGTTTCTCAACGACCAGCCGCGTATCGCCGGGCTGTGGGACGACCTCAATCCGGCTGCCGGGGGCACGGTCTTCTACAGCACGACCAAAAACACTTTTAGCGTCACCTGGGAGAACGTGCCCGAGTGGTTCGCCACCGGGTCGAACACTTTCAGCATCACATTGAAGAAGGATGCTAACGAGGCCAAGGTCGATTACGGAAGGTTGGATGCTTTTGATGGCCTGGCAGGGATCAGCTGCGGTGGCGCCGTCACCGGCGGAGTCGAGCAGCCAATCGAACTCGTCACTGTGCCGAATTCGCGCACAATCAACGTAAACGACGAAACGGCAATCTTTGAAACCTCGGCAGGTTCCGATCTGGATTCCTACTCTGTCAGGTACGCCAACCAGTCGCATGCGCTAAGAGACAAGTTCGAGCCCAACAACTCGATTGCCAAGGCATCGGGCGTCGTGCCGCCCTTCAACACGGCTCCCAACAGCCTCTACACGGCGATCGACCCGCCTGCCGGGGACGTCGACTACTACAGCTTCTCGGCTGCAGCGGGCGACATCGTGGTCGCGGAGTCAGTACGGGGGAATCTCGACACCGTCATCGGCGTGTTCGACGCGAGCGGGACTCTGCTCAACGACCCGGTGGCCGACGACGACGCGGGTGCAGGCCTGCTCTCGAGAGCGCAGGTAGTTATCCCTGCGGCCGGCACCTACTACGTAGCGGTGTCGTTCTGCTGCGATTACGACCTGGACGGAGTGCATCCGGGACAAGGCTTACCGTTTGACGGCGGCCGCTATGTGCTGGATCTCATCGTGGCCGACCGTCTCGACCTCGCCGTCGGTGACGACGGCTTTGCTGAGATTCCGCTCGGCTTCAGCTTTCCCTACCAGGGCGGCACGTACTCGAGCGCTTTCGTCAACGCCAACGGCAACCTGACCTTCGGCTCGGGTGACACCGACTTCAGCGAGAGCGTCGGCGAGTTCCTCAACGACCAGCCACGGATCGCGCCACTGTGGCGTGACCTTAACCCGTCTCAGG
>JBFGIA010000150.1:0-3401 GCA_041577935.1 Gemmatimonadota bacterium
AATCGCGACCGTTCTTCAAAACGGTGCCATAGTCAAACACCATCCGCCGAGCGGACAGTACAAGCGGAGCGAGGACACCCAGCTTGAGGAATCTGGACTCGGGCAGTGCATGCTGATCATCGAGTCGACATAGGTTCACCGTTTCATACCCGGTCCGGAACCGAGTCAAGATGTGTGTGCGCAATCCGGGATCGTTGTGGACGACGCGCATCCTTGGGTTGTAGACGATCCTGTAACCCAGCGTCTTGAGCTTGCGTCCGAGGAGCGTGCCGCCGCCGCTCCTGCGAAGACGGTGATCAAATGAATGTTTTTGGATCACTTCTCTTCTGAACGCACAATTGCTGACGTTGAACCACTCGGCTTCGCCATCCTCGTTATTTCGTATGTGGCCATAATCGAAAAGCTCGAACGTGCGTGAGAAAGGCGCGCCGCTCGGGAACCTCACCCGGCCGGCAACAACATCGGCCCCTTTCGACAACGTGGACACGATCTCTTGTGCCCAGTTCTCGTTTGGTAGGCAATCGCTATCGAGAAAAGCCACGATGTCGCCCTCGGCAACTTTCATCCCACAGATCTTCATGCCGTAGTAGCTGGGGTCGGTCGTCGGAACCGTCGTTGTGTTCGAGTACCTCGCCTTGACGAAGGCGGCGAGGTCGGGGTTCCCCTCCTCGACGACGACGATGCTCTCCAGCTTGTCACTTGGATACGTTTGCCGGGCAAGCCCGTCGAGCACGTGTTGCAGCTCGATCTTGGACTCTGGCGTCGCATTCAGCGTTTCGATGACGACTGAAATCAACGGCGTCGCATTCATGTGACTTCTATCCTCTTGTCGATCGGAAGACCTTGTTCGCGATACCAGTCGACAGTCCGCTGAATCGTTTCCTTCACGCTCACCCTTGGCTCGTACCCGAGCTCATTCCTCGCACGCGACAAATCGAAGCTCCTGTCGCTCATGAAAAGTTCCACGCGATCCATTCGTGGCAGTTGTCTGCTACTCAACATCGACGATATGTCGTTGATCAGCTTGTAAGCGCGCAGCGGTGCGACAGGTAGAGGCGCGTTTGGATTCGTCACACCAAAGCTCTCCTGGATAAAAACGATCATCTCGCGCAGCCGAACCGGCTCGTCTCCGGTAATGATGAAGGTCCGACCCTCGATTCCGGGCACGGTTCCACATCGGAACAACCCCTCCACAACGTCAGACACGTCACCCGGTTGATAGTAGTTGTTTCCAGAACCGATGAGCCGAAAACTCCCAGTCGCAACGGCCTGAAACAGGCCCCGCCAGCTCGTGACCCCCGGACCAAACACACTTGAAATGCGGGCGATCACCACCCCCAAACCGTCGCTCTCGTGACAAGAAAGCAGGACCCGCTCGGCTGCGAGCTTCGATTTCGCATGCGGCGAGTAGGGCTTTGCCGGCGTGAGCTCCGTCATCTCCCGGTTCCTGACGACACCGTACACGGTCGTGGTGCTGGCAAAAACGACCCGTTTGACACCGGCGTGTACAGCGGCTTTGGCGACGTTGGTGGCAACCGACACGGTGGCCTCTCTCGGAGAGGGGTCGCGTGGCGATGGTTTGGCGAGGTGGAAAACGCACTCGCAGTCCGTGACGGCGCGCTCGACATCGTCACGATGCCTCATGTCCCCGCGAGCAATCTTCACTCCCAGGGACTTGAGCGCGCTCGCATCAGTAGCCGGTCGAACCAACGCTCTGACGTCGAAAGATTCATCGATCAGACGCCGAACGAGGCGCGAACCGATGAACCCCGTGGCCCCGGTCACCAGCGCCTTCAAACTGCCCCGTTGCGCGAGAGCGTCGCTGCTTTGATTTCTCGGTCCCGCACCGTCATGTGCTGTTCGATGTCGGATTCGAACGCGAGTATGTGCTGCCGCGTATTCCCCATGCCCCCGACGTAACCGGCCACCTCTCCTGTGGCATGCGCGATAAGTCCAGCTATCAACGCCGGCAGGACTCGCGGCAGCAATCGGTACTCCTGATCGCAGCGTCGTACCCATGGCCACATTAGTCGCAGGTGGATCAGTGGAATCAAGGGCGAGCCGAGTATGTAGAGTGCGCGGCGCGCGAGCGACCACTTCTCCCGCGCAGCGCGGCTGGCGGCGTATGCGCGTCCAACGCAAAAGCGAAATCGAAGAAAGGAGCCTACACGTGAGATGTTGAAATGCAGGACCTTTGCGCGCGGCTCCAAGAACAGCTCGTGGCCCTTCGCTTTCAAGTCACTGTGCAGCGCACCATCCCGTTCCAACACCGTCGCCAACTCAGGACCATACTCTAGCAACAGCCCTCGTTTGTAAACGCTGCTAGTGGCGGGTAAAACGTCGATCACACCGGCCTGGACCGGGAACACCCACCGTCCATGACCCATGAAGAGGTGCGCCCACCCGACCATGCTTTCGGGATTGGCGTTCAACTCGGCTGGCCCGACTCCGGCCCAGTCCGATTCGTGTCTCTCGAGGAGTTTCTCGGCCCAGTCAGCGTCAGGGTAACTGTGATTCCCAATGAACCCAACCAAGGGTGCACTCGCCTGACGCACACCTTCCGCCATCGCCTGCGCTCGTGAATGGATCTGACCCGTGTCGATCACCCGGACGCGGTAGAAATTGTCGGCGGTCGTTTCATCGAGCGCGACCGCGTCCGGATCCGACGTCACCAGCAAGACCTCGAGCCTGTCGTTCACCGTCTGCCGGCGGAGGTGTTCGATTGTGCTCGGCACTCCGCCGCCAGGCGGTACGTACAGGAGAGCAGATAAGGCGGGACCTGCCGCGGCGTTCAGCTTTCGGACTGTATCCGCGCCAGGAAGGGTCGCCACAGCGCAAGGACGTTGAGACCGAACAAGATCGTCGCTCCGACCCCGATCAGTCGGGTGCCGGGCGGACCCGCCACACTCGAAGCCAGCGCGAGAATCGCGACCAAGAAGCTCCCCAGCAGAGCTACGGCTACGGAAGGACGGGTCAGGGACGGTCGTGAGAACCGGATGCCCCACAGCGAGAGCAGCGACGCGATCAACGGAACAAAGAAGATCAGCCACCCGAACACAGCTGCGGCACCCACCGGCTCTTCGATCACACCGAGCAGTTTTCCGATCGGTATCGCTAACAGGACCGCTATCGCCGCTCCGTTCAGGAGGATCAGCACGAATCGAAACTGCGTCACCGTTGAGTTCTCCTCGTCTTGAACGGCTCCCAAAGAACGAGAACGTTCAAACCGAATAAGATCGTCGCCGCGACCCCGATCGGAGCGACGTCGGGGCGTGCAGCCACGTACAAACTCCGCGCCACAAGCGCCGAAACGATCGTCAACACCGTGCTGCCAACGAGCGCGGTCGCGACAAACGACCGGAATAGATTCGAACGTGAGAACTGAACACCCCACAGCGCAT
>JBFGIA010000151.1:0-3374 GCA_041577935.1 Gemmatimonadota bacterium
GACCGCTGAGACGGGGACGACGCTCGAGCAGGCCGAGCGCATCATGGGCGAACACAAGATCGAGAAGCTGCCGATCGTCGACGATGAAGGGCACTTGCAGGGCTTGATCACCGTCCGTGACATCTTGAAGCGGAGGCAGTTTCCCAACGCGTCCAAAGACGACCGCGGTCGGTTGCGAGTGGCGGCGGCGATCGGGACGAGCGGCGAGACGATGGACCGAGCGGCGGCACTGGTCGACGCCGGCGTCGATGTGCTGGTGGTCGACACCGCACACGGTCACTCGGCCGGTGTGCTCGAGACCGTATCCCATGTGCGCGAGCGCTTCCCCGATCTTCAGTTGGCGGCTGGCAACGTCGCCACCACGAGCGGCGCGCGGGACTTGATCGAGCGCGGCGTCGACGCGGTCAAGGTCGGGATCGGACCCGGGTCGATCTGTACCACGCGGCTGATCGCCGGCATCGGTGTGCCGCAGATGACGGCGGTTCTCGACTGCGCCGAAGCGTGTCTGGAAGCCGACGTGCCGCTGATCGCCGACGGTGGAGTGCGTTACACGGGAGACATCGTCAAAGCGCTCGCCGCCGGCGCATCGAGCGTAATGATGGGCTCACTGTTTGCCGGCACCGAGGAGAGCCCGGGCGAGACGATCTTGTTCGAGGGTCGCACGTTCAAGTCGTACCGCGGGATGGGCTCGGTCGCCGCGATGGCGGAGGGCTCTGGCGACCGGTACTTCCAGGAGCAGCAGGTCGACGAGACGAAGTTCGTGCCCGAAGGGATCGAAGGGCGGATCCCGTACCGCGGACCGGTGAGCGAGACGATTTTCCAGATGGTCGGCGGTCTCAGGCAGGGGATGGGGTACTGCGGCGTCGGCGACCTGGCCGGCCTCAGGGCGAACACAGAGTTCATACAGGTCACGCTCGCCGGCCAGATCGAGGGCCATCCTCACGACATAACGATCACTAAAGAGGCACCCAATTACTCGCGTTAGACAGGACGCGCTGGCGTGAGCGCCGCTGCCGGTGCAGTCCGCTTCAGCAGTCGCTGGGGCATGCTGTTGGCGATGCTCGGCATGGCCGTCGGTACCGGCAACATCTGGCGCTTCCCGCGTATCGCGGCCACCAACGGGGGCGGCGCGTTTCTGATCCCGTGGGCGATCTTTCTGATCACTTGGTCGGTGCCGCTGCTCTTGTGCGAGTTCGCGCTCGGCAAGGGCACCCGACGCGGCCCGGTCGGCGCGTTCGCCAAGCTGGGTGGTGGCGGTTGGGCGTGGATGGGCGCCTGGGTCACGCTTTGCTCGACGCTCATCATGTTCTACTACACCGTCGTGACCGGCTGGTGCATGCGCTACCTGGTAGCGGCCGCGCGTGGTGACGTGCCCGGCGCCGATCCCGAAGCGTTCTGGCTGACGTATACCGGCTCCGGCTGGCCGGTGGTGACACTCGTGTTGGGCCTCGGCATAGGGATGTTCATCGTGTCGCGCGGCATACGCGGGATCGAACGCGCGGCGCGGATCCTGATGCCGGTGCTGATCGGGCTCGTCCTGGTGCTCGCTGTTCGCGCGATCACGCTGCCTGGCGCGTCGCGCGGACTGGCGTTCTTGTTCACGCCTGACCTCTCGGCACTCGGCAACAGCCGCATCTGGTTGGAAGCGCTTACGCAGAACGCGTGGGATACAGGTGCCGGGTGGGGGCTCGCGCTGACGTATGCGACCTACATGCGGATGCGCGAGGACACGACGATCAACGCGTTCATCATCGGGTTTGGAAACAACTCGATCTCGCTCTTGGCCGGCATCATGGTGCTGTGCACGGTTTTCTCGATCCGCCCCGATGCCGCCAGCGAGATCGTCGGCGCCGGCAACAACGGGCTGACGTTCATCTGGGTGCCACAGCTTTTTGCCGCTATGCCGGCTGGGCGGGTGTTCATGACGCTTTTCTTCCTGGCCCTGCTGGTCGCGGCGCTGACGAGCCTGATCTCGATGCTCGAGCTGGCGACTCGCGCGCTCGTCGATCGCGGCACGGAGCGCGGTCGCGCGCTGATGATTGTCGGTGCTGCGGCGCTCGTAATGGGAGTTCCCAGCGCGCTCCGGATGGGGTTCTTCGAAAACCAGGACAACGTGTGGGGCGTTGGGCTCATGTTGTCGGGCCTCTTCTTCGGGCTGGCGATCCTCAAGCACGGCGTCGATCGGTTCCGCGTGCGGTACGTCAACAGCGAAGGCAGTGACTTCACGATCGGCCGCTGGTGGAACGTGGCGATGGTGCTGGTCGTCGTCGAAGCGGTGGTGCTGCTGGTGTGGTGGCTGAGTCAGACGTTGTCGAGCGAAGGGTTACGCGCCAGCCTCGACCCGTTCGTGAGCTGGAGCCTGGGCACGTTCATTCTGCAGTGGGGCATCATGCTCGCACTGCTCTTGATCTTCAATCGTCGATTGGCACCGAATAACGCCGAGGAGATGGCGTGACCGGCGCGGCATGGGTCACGTTCGCCGTGGTCGTCGGCTTTATCTGGGGCGGCTTCGCGACCCTGGTAGTCCTGGCGCTGGGTAAAGAGCGACGCAAGCTCCAACAATCAGAAACATCCGACAGTTAACCTCTATGCTCACGACGACGGTCGTCGCCGGTGGGCTTCTTCTCGCCGCCGCGCCGGTCGGCGCTCAGGAAGAACGTGGGCTTAGACTCGCTGCGACTGCGGCCGCGCTGCGCGTCGACGACGCACTGGGCGACGAGCTCGAAGACGAGTGGGTAGCAGCGGTCGGTTTTCGCGTCGGTTACCAGGCCGATCCCAAGGTCGTGCTCGGCACCGCTCTTTGGTGGCATAGCGCTGACCCCGCGATACTGGCCGCGGGTGTCGGGCTGTCGCTCGCCCCGTGGGGCGGTCGTCCGCTCACCGTTCAGCCCAAGATACTGTTTGGCGTTGACTTCATTTCCGTGGATGACGATTTCGATCGCGGGCCGGCGCTCGTCTTTGGGGTTGGCGTCGAGAAACGATTCGGTCGTTGGACGATCGAACCCGCCGTAAGGAACCGTTTCCTGAGCGTTGACGAGGAGTCAATCGATGGCGTCTCGACGGGTCGCGACGCTTCGCTCTGGGAGATCGGTATCGCGATCGGCTACGCGTTCGGCCGAGAGCGATGATGGTCGTTGCGATCTAATCTCCTTTCTTGAGGATGCCGTCTTCGATCGCGGTTTGACGCCACTTCCGCGCCTGCTCCTTTCCGCTGACCCCTGCACTGTCTCCGGCAGCGTAGAGAATCTCATAGAGTTGATACTGGTCGCGATCTCCGGTCTCGGGATCCCGCAGGCTTGCCTGGGCCGCTTCGCGTTTCTCGACTCGGTCGCGTATGCCGATCAGCTGACGACTGGCCATGATCGAGTCGATGA
>JBFGIA010000152.1:0-3198 GCA_041577935.1 Gemmatimonadota bacterium
GGCGGTCTGCACAAGGTCGTCCGCCCGCCTCTCCTGTGCCGAGTCACACTGTGCGTACATTGAAAAACCGGCCGTTGGACGGTCGGTGCCAACGTCCTCGGCCGGGACCGACGAGGCAATGTGTTCCCAGATGTAATCGTCGTGCGTGTGGCAGACCGACTGGAGCTGATCGGCCGCGGCGCGATGCTCTCCCAGGAACTCCTCGACGACCGCATTGCGGGCGTCCATGAGTGCGCCCAGGTTTGGCGACACGAAGTAGACCGCCCTTCGCCAGCGGCCTCCCGCGTGATGCCCGATCATGCCCCACCCCGTGATGTGACCCATCGGCATATGACTCTCGAACATCGGCCCGAGGACATCCCGAATCACGTCGTCGGCCTCCGCTTGGCGCGTCTGGTCACACACGTAATAGATCGCCGAGATGAGCGGGCTTTCTTCTTGCGCCCACACCCAGGTGGGTATCAAGACAGCGACCGCAACCGCGGCAATGACAAAGCGTCGCTTCATGCTCCAACCTCCGGCTGGTAAGGTCCCTCTTAATTGAGCTCGTTTCTTGACTGGAGTGGGAGCCTACTTACGAGGAAGGACTCATTCAAACGCCTGGGCGGTAGCCTGTTCCAGATTCATCGCCCAGCCTTGTTCCCAAGCTTTAGCGAAAGCTTCCTCGCCGAGTCGCTCCCGCACCTCAAATACCGAACGGTCAAGCAGCGAAGGGTCAGCAGCGTACAGCACGGAGCCCACCGCCTGCCGCATCGCGTCTGACGCACCAAACAGCCGTGCTGCTTGCTCCGGGCGACTCTCCCGGTACGCCTGACCCACGCCCATCAAACAGTATGAGATAATCCACTTGTTGTGCGTGACTGTTCCCAGTCGAAGCCCTTCGCGATAACACTTCAAGGCACCATCGACGTCGCCTGTCTCGATCGCGACCTGGCCCAGATTGAAGTACGCAATCTCGTCGTCTACGATATCGTCGGCCTCGACCAGCACCTGCTCGTACAGCTCGCGAGCCAACTTCAAATCGCCCTGTAGCCGTGCGGTCTCCCCCAGGTTGTTGAGTGCCACCGCGGCGGTGTGGGAATCGCCGACCTCTCGGGCGAGAGCGAGCGCTTCCTCATTGCGGGCTACCGATTCCGCGTAGTTGCCGTCGTCTTGCGCAGCCAGAGCGAGAATCGTCAGCGCTCGGGCGATGCCACCCTTGTCGTCCGCTTCACGGGCGATCGAGAGGCACTCCGCACCGGCCGAGCGCGAACGTTCGAGGTCACCTCGAACACGAGACAGATAACCCAGGCCGGCGAGCGCGGTGACCTGCATTTCAATCGGCGCGTTCCCCCCACAGCCGAGCGCCTGTTCCAGCGCATCGATACCATCAGTCAAGTAGCCGTGCCACAACCAGAAACGGTACAGCGCACCTGCCAACTCGAGCCCTGGTTCACACTCTCCAGGCGTTATCTCGCTCCACTCCAGCGCCGCCCGGAAGTTGCCGTGCTCGGCCTCGAGCCGTTCCAGCCAGACCGCTTTGTCTTTGCCTATTAGCTCCGGGTTCGTTCGCTTGGCCAGCGCCAGGAACCACGCACGATGACGCCGACACAGGGTGTCTAGCTCGCCCGAATCCGTCAATCGTTCCCGGCAATATTCGCGAACCGTTTCGAGAAGTCGGTACCGCGCTTCTCCACTACGGTCCTCAACCACGACGAGCGATTTGTCCACGAGCTGTGAAAGCAGATCCAGGATTTCACCCTCAGCAAGGTCTTCCTCGTTACCCGCGACGACATTTTCCGCGGCCTCGAGCGTCCAACCACCAACGAAAATCGACAATCGCCGCAGCACTACCCGCTCAGCCTCAGACAGGAGCTGGTAGCTCCAATCGAGCACTCCGCTTAGCGCTTGGTGGCGTTCTAAGACTGTCCTACCACCGCTCGTCAGGAGACGAAAACGGTCGTCGAGCCGCTCTTCGATTTGCTGGGTCGGCAGCACCTTGACCCGAGCCGCCGCGAGCTCGATCGCGAGCGGCATCCCATCCAACCGATGACATACATGCGCCACCGACTTCACGTTGTCGTTTGTCAGCTCAAAGCTCGGCTGGACGAGCTGCGCTCGATCGACGAACAATCGCACCGCCTCGTATCCAGCGAGTCTGTCGATTCCGTCACCGGTCGCGAGCTCTTCCGATGTCGGCATCAGAAAAGGCGGGACGAGCCACGTCGTCTCTCCGTAAACCCTCAGAGTCTCCCGGCTCGTCGCTAGTATCGTCACATCGGGACACGATCGAAGCACCGTTTCCGCGAGCTTGGCGCAAGACTCGACCAGGTGCTCGCAGTTATCGAGAATCAACAAGACGTGTCGTTTCTCCAAGTGTGACAGCAGCAGGTCGGTCGCGCTTCGACCCGGGTGTTCCCGGAGCCCAAGAGTCTGGGCTACTGTCTGTGACACCCGTGCGGGATCGGTCAACGAAGCGAGCTGGGCGTACCACACACCATCCCGATAGCGCTCCAGCACTTCGGCAGCCACTTGCAGCGCGAGCCGGGTCTTACCGCAACCGCCAGGACCGGTCAGCGTCAACAAGCGGGAGCTCGCTAGCAGTCCGGTGATCTCTTGAATCACCTGCTCACGACCGATAAAACTCGTCAGCTGTAACGGCAGGTTGTGCGGCAACGCATCGAGGGACGACAGGGCCGGAAACTCCGATGGCAACTCGGGATGCACGAGCTGAAAAACACGCGTGGGGTATTGGAGATCCTTCAGCCTGTGCTGTCCCAGATCACGCAGTGAGACACGGGGTGGCAGGTTGTAGCGCACCAGGTCATGAACGGTTTCGGAGACCAGCGTTTGCCCTCCGTGACCCAACGCCAGAAGCCGCGCCACCCGACTTAGAGCCGGGCCGAAGTAGTCCCCCCACCGCTCGTCCGCCATACCGGTGTGCAACGCCATTCTCACTCGAATCGAATCGCTCGAGTCGTCTCGGGCGCGAAGCAGATCGAGCTGTGCGTGAAGCGCGGCGTTCAGTGCCGCAGGGGCCGTATCAAACGCAGAGCAGAACGCATCACCGATGGTCTTAAAGATGTACCCGCCCTCTTCGACGATCGCTGCGCGCACAATTTCGTCGTGATGCCGGAGCGCACGTCGCATGCGTTCGGTGTTCTCTTCCCAGAGGCGGGTGCTATCCTCGATGTCGGTAAACAGAAGCGTAACCGTACC
>JBFGIA010000153.1:0-3157 GCA_041577935.1 Gemmatimonadota bacterium
CGTCACCTGTGCCGGTGGCTACCACTGGCTGGTCGAGTTCCTCGAGATCTTTTCCGGCTACGGATACGCCGCGAGCGCGACGTTTTGGCTCATCTTCTCGGCCTACTTGGGCCTCAACTTCGGCGTGTACGGCTTCGTTTATCGAGCGCTGCGCCGTCGCGGTTGGACGGTCCCCTTCGTTGCGATCCCCACGCTGGTAGTGGTCGAGTGGATCTACCCGGCGCTCTTCCCGACTTATTTGGCGAACAGCTTGCATGCGCAAACCACGCTGGTGCAGATCGCCGACCTAGGCGGCCCTCTGCTCGTCACGGTTGCGATCGCGCTGGTCAATCTGTCGCTCTTCGAAGCATGGCGCCGCGGAAAGCACGATCTAGCTGCGCCCCTGATGGTCTGGGGCATCACGGCGGCCGCGTGGGCGCTCATGTGGGCATACGGAACCGTGCGCATCGATCAGATCGACGCCGCGGTCGAGGAGGCGCCCGTGCTGCGCATGGGCATCGTGCAGGTCAACATGGGCATCTTCGAAAAACGAAAGGAAGCGATCGAAGGCCATCGCCGACACCTCGAGCAAAGCCGGGAGCTCGAGTCGCAGGGCGAGCTCGACCTGATCGTCTGGCCCGAATCCGCGTACGTCGACGGGCTCCCCCGCACCACGCCCTTCAGCGCGAACGCGATTCGCAGGGATCTCCAAACGCCGATCCTGTTTGGCGGCATCTCGAGCGAGGCCGCGGAGGGCAGGCGCCGCATCTACAACACCGTCTTTCTCGCGGACGCGGAAGGCGTGGTGCGCTCGACCTACGACAAGACCTACCTGCTGATGTTTGGTGAGTACTTGCCGTTCGGCGACGTCTTCCCGATCCTCTACGACCTCTCTCCCAACAGCGGCCGCTTCACCGCAGGGCGCCACGTTCGGGCGCTCGAGCTCGGACCATGGCGAATCTCGACGCCGGTCTGCTACGAAGACGTTTTGGCGCGATTCACGCGAAAGATGGTACGCACGGCCAAGCCGCACGTGCTGATCAACCTCACCAACGACGCGTGGTTTGGCGACAGTCAAGAACCTTGGATTCACCTCGTGCTGTCGAAGTTTCGTGCGATCGAGCATCGCCGGTATCTCGTCCGCTCGACCAACAGCGGCATCAGCGCGATCGTCGACCCGGTTGGACGCGTGGTGGCACAAACCGGGCTGCTGACACGCGAAAACCTCAGGTACGACGTGGCGATGCTGGACGGCGATACGCTTTACACGAAGCTCGGCGACTGGCCGGGCTGGCTCGCGCTCGCGGCGCTCGTCTGGATGCTCATGGTCCGGCGAGGCGAGGCGGGATGAGCAGCCGATAGCTTCCGTCCGGCCCGCCTGCGGTTTCCGCGACTTGAATCGCGCGGGGCCCAGTCTCGCCGTCGACCAACAAGTAGGCCCGAACCACGGCATCCAAGATTGGTACCGTCGTGCTGGTACGAATCGAGCCGGTAATGGCAATCGGCGGTTGGAGCGGGTAGGTGCGCGCGACTTCGGTACCGGGCCTCGTTACGGCGAGGTCGGGCTCGACGACCCACGCGAACCCGGTCTCGGAGGGGACTTTGACCTGAACGTCGTAGCGGCCGGCGTCGACGCTCATCTCGAAGACGCCGGCGCCGTTGGAGACGGTCTCTTGAGAACGATGGGAAACCACGCGCTCGCCGGCAGGCCGTGCGCCCGCCAGAACCGGTACACCGGCTGCGGCTTCACCACGGTAGGTGGAGACCAACCCCCGGAGCTCCACCTGCGACGGGATGATGACCTCCGTCGCCGTGATCTCTTCGCCCACGAGAGACTCGGTTGTGAAGACGCCCCAGTCGTTTTCGGTATCCTCGGGCGGCGTCACCGTGATCGAGTAAAAACCCGGAAGGAGCTCAGCCCCGAATACCCCTTCGGCATCCGTCGTGTCGGACCCGGTAAACGAGCCCTCGAGCCCCAGCTGCTCGCCGAAAATACCAGTAGAGGCGAAGCGCACCGTGGCCCCGGGAACGACGCGCTGCGCCTGATCGCGCACTCGGCCGGTGAACTGCACGGCGTCGAGCCGAGGAATGAAGATGCGCTTGGGCGCCAACTCGTCTGCAAAAGCCACGTCGGGATCGACCGATACCGCCGGAAACGATTCCCGCCCCGCGGTCGAGGTGACGCGAATCAAGTAGCGATCCGTCTGGTCGTTCAACCGAATCGAAAATCGTCCGGCCTCATCGGTCTCGGCAATGGACGAAGCCACGCGCCCGGTCACGCTGTCGATGGCGCGGACCTGCAGTCCAGACTCTGCCACCGCGACGCCTTCGTCTTGGACGCTGAGGACCTCGGCTGACAGCGTGCACCCCTTGTCGAACTCTTCATTGCAAGGCAACACGAGGGTTGGGGGAAACGCGACGTCGAATCGCAATGGCTCCGTCGCGCTCTCCCCCGTGACTTCGAGCTCGAAGTACAGTGGCGGCAGGCTTCGAATCGCTGGGGCCGCGAGTTGATTCGCCGCGGTAACGACGTCCGTCGTCGGGAGAACCGACACGTCGTAGATCGCGCCCGCGACCAAAACCGCACTGAAGTCGTAGGGGGTCGATCCGTCGCCGGCCGCGGGCTCGCGGAGCGTGTCGACTTCGACGGGGGCGGCCGAGAGCGGCGCAACGTCGGGCTCCATGCGCCGCACGAAGCGGAGGGTCGCGGGCACGGGCTCGCCTTCCCAGCGGACCGATCCCTGGACCTCGCGCGTGGACGGGAGGGCCAGATCCAGGCTCGTCGACCCGGAGAACGAAACCGGGGCGTACGCCCAGCTCACCGGCGCGTTGCGCTGCATGCTGGTCGGCCCTCGAAGAACCTCGATGGCGACAGTCACGGTCGCCTGGGACTCGTCGACGCAGATCTCGCCGTTGCAGACACCCCGCTCGCAGTCCTTGGCGCTCGCGCAGGAGTTGTCGATCGTCGGCACTTCGCCGAGCCCGAAATTACATGCCGCGACGAGCGCCAGCGCAGCCAACAGGAACCTCACCGGCACCTCGTGGGAATCGGGTTGTCGGCATCGGTGACCTCGACCCACCAGGTCACCTCGTCGAGGTCGCCGGGCTCGACGGGGCGACGGGGCTCGACGAAGCTCGCAAACTCGCCAACGACGACGAGCTCGATCTTGTGGCACAC
>JBFGIA010000154.1:0-3088 GCA_041577935.1 Gemmatimonadota bacterium
AACGCAGGCTTAAGGCGGCAAGCGTCTTGATGGTGGGGGCGGGTGGGCTCGGGTCGCCCCTGGCGCTCTATCTCGCCGCGGCGGGTGTCGGTCGTCTCGGAATCGTCGACTTTGACGTCGTCGACGAATCGAACTTGCATCGACAGGTTCTTTATGGCACGCGCGACGTCGGCCGTCCAAAGCTTAAATCGGCTCGTGATCGATTGCACGATGTCAATCCGCATACAGTCATCGAGACGCACGAGACGCGGCTGACGAGCGTCAATGCTCTGGAGCTGCTGACGGACTACGACATCGTAGCGGACGGGACCGACAACTTCCCCACCCGGTATCTCGTTAACGACGCATGCGTCTTGTTGGGCAAACCCAACGTTTATGCGTCGGTCTTTCGGTTCGACGGTCAGGCATCGGTCTTTGGCGCACCCGGTGGTCCGTGCTACCGCTGCCTGTATCCGGAGCCGCCACCGCCAGGTCTCGTTCCGTCGTGCGCCGAGGGCGGTGTACTCGGCGTGTTGCCGGGGCTTTTGGGCACGATACAAGCGACCGAGACGATTAAGCTCATTCTCGGAATCGGGGAACCGCTTGTCGGTCGGCTGCTTTTGATCGACGCGCTGAGCCTTACTTTTCGAACTCTACAACTCAGAAAAGATCCGTTGTGTCCGGTATGTGGGGTGAACCCGACGCTGCAGGAGCTTATCGACTACGAGCAGTTCTGCGGTATCGGGCCGGACGATGGACTCAACAGCTCGAACATCGAGGAAGTCACCGTCCGGGAGTTGCGTGCCGCCATGGACCGCGGTGACGACGTGACCCTGCTCGACGTGCGCGAACCACACGAATGGCAAATTTGCCATATCGACGGAGGAAAGCTACTACCGTTGTCGGAGCTAGAGACGCGAATGCACGAGCTCGACACGAGTCGGACCTACTACGTACACTGCAAGTCGGGTGTGCGTAGCGCAGAGGCGATCGAGCGGCTTCAGGAGGTGGGCTTTACCCGTCTAAAAAACGTGACCGGCGGTATCTCGGCGTGGGCGGCGCAGATCGATCCGACGATGCCGACCTACTAGGGTCGTTTTGAGTCGTCAGACGATTCGGAAGTAGTCGACGAGCGTACACCGTCGACGGCGAACAAACGTTCGGGCCGATGTAGGTCCTTCGCCCGTAGGCGTGGAGATCGTCATGGCGGTCGGTCCCTCGCCGCCAAAACCCAATCCAGCCAGGTTGGGTCCGTTTTTGACAAAGATCGAGCAATTCATCTCGACCGCCATGCGATGCAAGTGGTCGAGCACTTTGGAGTGCATGCAGGCGGTGTGCCTGAACCCGTGCTCGAGCTCGACCGCCCAATCAATGGCCGTATTGACGTCGGGACAGCGGATAAGCGGCAAGACGGGTGTCAGCAGCTCCAGCACGGCGAACGGGTGATGACGATCGGTCTCAGCAAGTAGCAGCTTGGTTCCGTCGGGGACTCGCTTGCCGATCAACTCCGCCAAGACCGAGGGGTCCTTGCCGACGTACTCCTTGTTCATCCGCGGCTCGGGCCCGGGGTAATCGTTCAACATCGCCCGCGCCAACGCTTCGGCTTCGTCCGGCGTCAGCAGCACAACAGCGTTGCGCTGTAACTCCTCCAGTAGCTCGTCGGCGATCGGCGCCTCAGCCAGGATCTCCTTCTCACACGTACAGACGACGTTGTTGTCGAACGACGCGCCGGCGACGATGTCGACCGCCGCGCGGGACAGATCAGCGCTCGCGTCGACCACCACCGGTGGGTTACCGGGCCCGGCGGCGATCACTCGCTTGGTCGACTTCTGGGCGGCCCGAACGACCGCTCCCCCGCCGGTGACAACCAACAAATCGATCCCGTGGTGGTGAAAGAGCTGTTGGGCGGCTTCGATTGAGGGCTCGGCGACAGCTGTCAGCAGAGTGCGCGGACCCCCGACCTCGGCTGCTGCCGCGTTCATGAGGTGTATCGTGCGGTTCGTCACGCCCTTGGCCTGCGGATGAGCGCCGAACACGACCCCGTTGCCGGCGGCGATCATCGAGATCCCGTTGTTGATGATCGTAGCCGCCGGATTGGTCGATGGCGTGACCGCCCCGATGACACCCCACGGTGCCAGCTCGGTCAGCGTCAAGCCGTGGTCACCCGACAGTATCTCGGGCGCCAGGTCCTCTGTACCGGGGGTACGGTCGATCACCAACTGGTTTTTGAGGATCTTGCTCTCGACGTTTCCGAGCCCAGTCTCGGCGACCGCTTCTTCGGCCAGCGAGCGGGCCTGTTCGGTCAGCCGGCGGCGTTGGTTGGCGATGATCTTGTTGCGCAGCTCGAGCGTGCGGATCTCGGCCTGCGCGCGATGCGCGGCTTCGACGGCCTCATCCACAGTGTTGAAGATGCCCAGCTGGTCGCCATGCGTCGCCATCGGTGGCGAAGGCGTTGGTTGGCGTTCGGCTACCTCAACCGGCGCGGCCGAGCCGCTTCCCAGCTCGCCGGTGATCCGATCTACAATAGCACGGATTTCGCTCTCGGTGAGCGGCACTATGCTCGCCTAAGAAATCGGAGTTGTAACGACCGCCGTTTGCTAGCTGGTCGTAATCGGGAAATGCGCGTCCAAGTCCGAGTGCGGCCGCGGGATGACGTGTACCGAGACGACCTCGCCGACCTTCTTGGCGGCGGCCGCGCCGGCATCGACAGCAGCCTGGCAAGCGGCCACGTCTCCACGCACCAAAGCGGTCACGTAGCCGGCGCCGATCTTCTCGTAGCCGACGAGTTTGACACGCGCCGCTTTGACCATGGCGTCCGACGCCTCGATAAGAGCGACCAAGCCGCGCGTCTCGATCATCCCCAGTGCTTCCACCATTCAGCTCCTCCTCCGAATACGGAGTCGTTCGGGTGAGCCCGTGATGCGCCGGCGCGCGGCGCGCCTGAACGGTCGTTTGTTAGCGACGACCGGACGGCTCGCGTTCAATCGCTTGCAGGCAGGCGATCGCGGTGACGTTAACGATATCGTCGACCGAGGCGCCTCGAGAGAGATCGTGCATCGGAGCCGCCAGTCCCTGAAGCAACGGTCCGAGCGCGATCATGCCTGCCAAT
>JBFGIA010000155.1:0-3058 GCA_041577935.1 Gemmatimonadota bacterium
AGCACCACACCCCGACCACGACCCATCAGCTCCTCGGCTGCAGCTTCAGCCATGGCGCTCGCGATCACGACGTCGGTCGCCAGCGGGAGATGCGGGCCATGGGCCTCGATCGCGCCCACCGGGACGATGGCGATGGCCCCTGCACGTCCCTGGTCACGGGCCTCTTCCCACGTCATATCGGCCAACTTCCGTATCGCCATGCCCTCGCCTTTCCCCTCACCCGCGTACTGCGTATCATCGGCAGATGTCCTATCGACCGCCGCCGGATCTCAACATCGCCGATTACTTCCTGGATGCCCGTGTTGCCGAAGGACTCGGTGATCGCAAGGCGGTGTTGACCGATGACGCGCGGTACACCTACGCCGAGATCCAAGCCCTCGCCAACAAGTTCGGGAACCTACTTCGTCAAGCCGGCGTGGAGCCCGAGCAACGGGTGATCATCGGTCTACCCGACGGGGTCGAGTTCGTCGCCGCCCTGTTTGGCATCCTCAAGATTGGCGCGGTCGTGGTGATGGTCAACCCAGACCTCAAACCGGAAGCCATTACATATTTTCTCAACTACACCCGTGCCCGACTGGCGATCGTGCATGAAGACGCTCACCCGCGGTTCGCCTCGGCCGCACAGACAGCGCCTCACCTGGACACGATGCTCGTCGTCGGCCGTCCCTACTTTACCGATCAGCTGGGGGGCGCCCTTCCGACGATCGAGAACTTCCCTACCCATTGTGACGATCCAGCCATCTGGCTTTTCTCCGGTGGCACGACGGGTCAACCAAAGGCGGTCGTACAGACCCATCGGTCGTTCGCGAACACCACCGAGTGTTATGCCAAGCAGGCGCTTGGTTACCGACCGGAGGACGTCACGCTGTCGGTCCCCAAGCTGTTCTTCGGTTATGCCACCGGTTCGAATCTGTTGTTTCCGTTCGCCGTCGGTGCATCCACGGTCTTGTTTCCCGACCGGTGCACGGCAGAAGCACTGTTCGAAAGGATCAATCGCTTCAGACCGACGATTCTCGTCAACGTACCCACGATGGTCGATCGGATGGTCAATCATCCCTTGGCCGCCGACGAGGACCTGTCGTGTCTTCGGTTTTCTACCTCGGCTGGCGAGGCGTTACCGATTTCGCTGCACGAGCACTGGAACGCACAGTTTGGTGTCGAGCTTCTCGATGGGCTCGGCACAGCCGAGATGTGGCACATCTTCATCTCGAACCGGCCCGGTGATGTGCGGCCCGGCACGCTTGGCAAAGTCGTGCCAGGTTTCGAGGTGCGGGTCTGCGACGACGATGGGAGTGAGCTCGCGGACGGCGAGATCGGATGGCTCTGGGTGCGTGGTGGATCGAGAGCGATCGGCTATTGGCAGGCGATGGAAAAGACCCAACGCTCGTTCCGCGGCGAGTGGTACGTGTCGGGCGACATGGTGTGCCGCAACGCAGATGGGACGTTTGCGTATTGTGGCCGTTCGGACGACATGCTCAAGGTGTCGGGAAAGTGGCTATCGCCCCAGGAGGTCGAGAGCTGTCTCCGCGAGCACCCATCCGTAGAGGATGTAGCGGTGATCGGTATTCAGGACGGCACCGGCCTCGTCAAGCCGCACGCCTTCGTGGTCGCCAGCGAGCCGCGCGCCGAGCTGAGCGTCGAGCTGCAGGAGTTCGTACGCCAACGTCTCGACCCCTACAAGTACCCGCGCGCAGTCGTTTTTCTGGAAACGCTGCCACGAACCCACCTCGGCAAGGTCGACCGCGGACAGTTGCGCCGCGACCACTCACCGTAGTCGTCTCAGCCGCGCAGCCCGAACGCGACGTCGGCTAAGGCGTCCATCGCCATGACCAGTTGATGATCCGACAGGTAGGGTGCGGGGCCCAGTCGTAGCGTCGTCTCGCGGTAATCGGTGTGCACACCGCGATCGAGCAAAGATCGCCACATCTCGCGGGCGTAGGGCGTTTCCAACGCCAGAAAACCACCCGTCGCCTCGAGCGACGCCGCTCGATCGCGGGTCATCAGCTCGGGCTCCAAATCCAGCTTGTCAAAGGCGCCGGCGAGCAAGGCCACCTGGTGCTGGCTGACCTCCCGCAGCAGCTCTGGCGTCAGACGTCGCTCCTTTAAGAAGTCGAACACCGCGGCGGCCCGATAATGGCTGGTCGGATCGTAGGTCGCGCCCGCAAAGAGGTCGGGACCCGGGCCATAGACGACGGTCTGCGCCGAACCCTCCGACAGCGCTGAGAACTCGCTGTACCAGCCGGTGACGACCGGCCGCATCGCGCACTCAGCCGGGAATCGCAGAAATGCGTTGCCTTCCCCGAGCTGGCAGTACTTATACCCTCCACCAACCACGTAAGCCCCGGCTAGACCCTCCGAGGCGAGCGAGAACGGCACCACGTTGAGCGCGTGATACGTGTCGACGACCAGCTCAGCCCCGACCCGCTGCGTAGCTGTGAGCACCTCACCCAGGCCGGCCACGATACGGGCGTTCTCGTAGAGCACACACGAAACGAAGACCGCAGCGGTTCGATCGTCGACAGCGTCGATCAACCGCTCGGGTATCTCGTCTGGCGCTGCGCTCGAGACCTTGACGACCTCGATCCCTTCCTCGGCCAGTCGATCGAGTTGTCGCCGCAAAGTGTGAAACTCGCCATCGGTGGTTACGATGCGCTGGCGCTCTCGCAGCGCCAACCCGGAAAGAAACCGCACCAACAGCTCGTGGGTGTTGGCGCCCAAGGCGATCCGCTCTGGCACGTCGTCCAGCAACGCGGCGTAACCCTGTCGGACGCGCTCGGCAGCAGCAAAGGCTAGCTCCCACTTCGCATCGACGTGCTTCGCCGCATCCCGCCACGCGCGGACCTGGCCTTCGAAGCCGCAATCCGGCCACGCTTGATGGGAGTGTCCGGTGAGCAACAGGCGCTCGCCGACCCGAAACTCGGAGTATTCGGGCGCCAATATGTTGGGATGCCGGTACAGATCTGCGGGTTGGGTCACCGCGTCAGAGCTCGCCCCGAATCGCCCACAGATCGGGAAACGCCGGGTTGAACAGTGTTCGCTTCAAGAACCGAACCCCGCT
>JBFGIA010000156.1:0-3048 GCA_041577935.1 Gemmatimonadota bacterium
AGCCTTTCACCGGTAGCCACCGCCCCGGAGGGCACCAGGTCCGGTCACCAGCGTTGTCTCACGCACTCATGATGCTGATACGCCCCTACGTCTGGTTAGAGCCCAAAGTCCCACCCGCCTGTACCGTCATCGGGCGCCGCGATCCCGGGCGACCAGCAGGCTACGAGCGCTACGTACGCCGGAACGCTGGGGCACTCGCTCACAGAATGGTGATCTTCTTCCCTTTCTGCGTCGGAACGCAAAGGACCTCCGCGTTGTCCACGATCAAGAACGCATCGCCGAACTGATTGAGCGTCAGAATCGTCGTGATCACTCCCGGACTCTGCGATGTGCGGTAGCACATCAAGTGCCGGCGCGGGTTGTTGACTCCCACTCCAGAGCCGTCGACATGAATCTTCCGGGTCGGGTTACAAAAGAACGCGGGGCCGCCAACCTCTACTTGCGGTTCTGTGCGCCACTGGTCCGTCAGACCGACCACAGTGTTGGCGGGTTCAGCATCGAGCACCTCGTAGCACTTGAAATGATCCAGCGAACCGGGTGCCGGGGGCTGATGGCCCTCCTTCTGCGTAGGTACGGCAAGCATGATGGCGACGCCGAGATGAGCTCGACCCCGCTCGAACTGGTTGCGATACCTGATGACCCGCTCCGGACCTGGTTCGGTGTCGATCGCGTAGAACTGCAGATGTCCATCCGGATTCGTGATCTCGACCGATTTCTGACCATGCCGCTTCTCAGTGGGGTTGCAGAACCAAGTTGGGTCTCGCACGAAGGCCTCAGGAGCCACACCGTCGGCTAGATCGAACTGGTCCTGTAGCAACACGACCACGCCGACCGCCGGCGGCTGCGCCTCGAGCACTCGATAACACCTGAAGTGATCCAGCGGCCGAGGCTTGGCGGCGGCCGCCTCGGGTGCACTCCAGAGCAGCACTGAGCCCAGCAACGCAAGCGCCATCGCCAACGACGACAGGCGACGACGCGATTCCAATACAGAAGCCATGAAAGCCCCCTCCTCTCGGTGCATTCCCCCGCCCTATCTGTGAAGTATGCCGGACCACCAACGCATCGGGACCCCGACTTCGCCGACTACCGCCGAGACCCCCTCAGCGAACGCCCGGCATGGAAGAGGACGCCATAGAGAAGACGCCATGGAGGCAAACTCATTCGGCTCCGACTGACGCCGGATCTCATCCGACATCGCCAAGGTACGCCTTGCGCATCTGGGGGTTTGCGAGCAGGGCCTCGGCCGTGTCGGCGAGGACGATCTGACCGGTCTGCAGCACGTAGCCGCGGTCGGCGATCGACAGGGCCATGTTGGCGTTCTGCTCGACGACGAACACCGACGTTCCTGCTTCATTGATCTGCTGGATGATTTCGAAGTTCTGAGCCACCAAGATCGGTGCCAACCCCATCGATGGCTCGTCCATGAGGAGGACTTTGGGTCGGGCCATCAGGGCACGGCCCACGGCGACCATCTGCTGCTCGCCACCCGACAACGTCCCGGCTTGTTGCTTGAGGCGCTCTTTGACCCTGGGGAACATCTCGAAGATCCGTTCCAGGTCCTCGTCGAGGCTGTCGTCGCGTAGGTAGCCACCGATCTCGAGATTCTCCAGAACGGTCATACGTTTGAAGAGGCGCCGATTCTCGGGAACCATCGAGACACCGCGCTCCACGATCTTGGAGGTGGCCAGACCGGTCACGATCTCATTGTCGACAACGACGTCACCGGACGTTGGCTGCACCATGCCGAGGATCGTCTTCAGCGTTGTCGTCTTGCCGGAGGCGTTGCCGCCGAGCAGGCACACGATCTCCCCGTCGTACACCTCGATGTCGACATTCTTGAGGATGTGGACGGGCCCGTAGTGAGTGTTGATCCCACGAAACTCGAGAACCGGACGGCCGTTGCGGGACATCTCAGCCATGTCCTGCCTCCGCCGGCCGTCCGAGATACGCCTCGATGACATCGTCGTTGGTCGAGACCTCGTCGTATGAGCCTTCGGCGATCTTGACGCCGTGGTCGAGCACGACCACGCGGTCGCTGACGTCGCGAACCACCTGCATATCGTGTTCGATGACAACGATGGTGAATCCTCGTTCGTCGCGTAGCCGACCGATCAACCCTGTCAGTTCGAGCGTTTCCCGCGGGTTCATACCGGCAACGGGCTCGTCTAGCAGCAACAGCTTTGGCTGGGTGGCCATGGCTCGGGCAATCTCGAGGCGGCGCCGGTTGGCGTAGGAGAGAACGAAAGCCGGTTGGTCGTACCGGTAGCCGGCGAGCCGGGTCCCGAAGAACGACAGAATGTCCTTGGCACGCTCTTGGATCTCCCGCTCCTCCTGCGCGAACGCTTTCGTTCGGAGCATGGCTGAGAACACGCCTCGGGTGGTGCGGCAGTGTTGGGACACCATGACGTTCTCGAGGACGGTCATGTTGGCGAACAGCCGCACGTTCTGGAACGTTCGGGCGATGCCTCTGCGGGTGATGGCATTGGGGTCCCACCCGGCGATGTCGTCGCCGTCGAAGGTGATGGACCCCTGGTCCGGCTCGAACATGCCGGAAATGACGTTGAAGAACGACGTCTTGCCGGCGCCGTTGGGGCCGATGACCGACACGATCTCGCCTTCGTCGATGTGGAAATCAACGCCGCCCAACGCCTGCACCCCGCCGAACTGTTTGACGAGACCTTTGATTTCGAGGAGGGCCATCAGCTGCCACCCTCCAACGATGTTTCGATAGCGGCGTCGCCGGGTTCGGTGAATTGCCCTTCTCTGTCGAACCAGGCGTCCTGGGAGAACTCGTCCATGTGCAGCTCGCGTTGTCGCCGTACGCTCGGAACGAGACCTTCCGGTCGCTGCAGCATCATGTAGATGAGGATGACTCCGAACAGCAACAGCTTGAACTCTGAGAACTCTTGAAGCAGTCCTGGTTGACGTGGGCCGCCGAGCACTCCGATGAGAACCAAGGCCCCTGCTGCCACTCCGACGATGTTGCCCATCCCGCCGACGATCACGATCACCAAGATCACGATCGACACGAGCAACTCGAAGGAGTTG
>JBFGIA010000157.1:0-3034 GCA_041577935.1 Gemmatimonadota bacterium
AACAATTGGTCTGGCCGCGCCACCGCCATTACCAGGTCCCCCCCAACGACCAGCGATTCCTTATTTGCTAACGCTAAACGCTTTCCAGCTTCGAGAGCCGCCAGCGTGGCGGGTAGCCCCGCTGCTCCAACAACACCGTTCAGCACGACATCCGCGCCGTCCCAGGTCGCGAGTTCCGCCACTCCGTCAGGACCAGCAAGGCACCGGACGCCCGGACCGAAGGCGGCAGCCTCGACCGCCTCGTTGTAAGCCTTCAAGCTGGCAACCGCCACCACCTGGGGTTGGACCTGGACGGCGATCGCAGCCAATTCGCGCCACTTGGTTTCGCACGAAAGGCCGACGATCTCGAACCGGTCATCGAGTTCAGCGATCACGTCGAGTGTGCTGGCGCCGATCGAACCGCTGGCCCCGAGAACGACTACCCGAGTTCGCTCGCTCACAGCACCACTCCAACCAGGTAGTAGTAGAAAAGCGGTACGGTAATCAACACGCCATCGAATCGATCGAGCACGCCACCGTGCCCTGGGACTATCTGCGAGGCGTCTTTGACACCTGCATCGCGCTTGAATGCCGATTCGATCAAGTCGCCGCACGGGGCGGCCACACCAACCAGCGCACCGATCACCAGACCGTGGCCGGGTCCAAGTGGCGGAAACCACCGCTCGACCACGCCTCCGACAACGACGCCCGCGATGATCGTCGCAATCAGTGCGACCACAGCGCCCTCAACCGACTTGCCTGGACTAACCCTAGATAGCAGGCGTCTCTTCCCCCAACTAAGCCCGGCAAAGTAGGCAACGGTGTCATTTGTCCACGTCAGCAGCAGCGGCATCGTGAGCAGGATCGCTCCCAACCAGTACGGCGCCCCGGCGATCTCACGGCTGATCTCCCGGACCAAGATCTGGTGACCAAACAACACACCGGTGTAGAGCGACCCCAGTAGCGTGAAAGCAACCGCTGCGATCGCCTCGTGACTCCGTGGATCGAGCATCTGTGCCGTCGCGACACCGACCACCCCGGCGGTCAGCACGACGATCAACAACGCGGCGTCTCCTGGTGCGCGGTAGAAGAAGAGCGGAAACACCAATCCCAGCACCAGCCCAGGGGCGAGTCGGGCCCGGTACGGCTTCTCTCCTGCCATGCCAAAGAATTCGATCCCACCGGCAACCGTCAACACCATCACGGCAAGCAGGAACAGCTCTCGACCAACAACCATGGTGAGCACAAAGGCAGGCACCAAGACCGCTGCCGTGACGAGTCGAAGACCTAGTTTGCGGTCTGATCGCTGGCCCGTCGTCGTCGACTCGATCGGTGTGCTCGCGGTTCTCAAGTGAGGACCGTGCCAAACCGCCGTTCACGATTCTGGAACGCAATGATCGCATCCACGAACGCCTGGCGATCGAAGTCCGGCCACAGAACGTCCGTTACGTACAGCTCTGTGTAGGCGAGTTGCCACAACAGGAAGTTCGATATCCGAAGCTCCCCGCTAGTACGAATCAACAAATCGGGATCCGGAAGATCCGACTTGTAAAGGAATGACTTGAATAACGTCTCGTCGACATCGCCTGGATCGAGCTCGCCGTCCGCCACCCGCTGCGCTATTTTTCGCGCCGCCTCGACGATCTCTGCTCGCCCGCCGTAGGACAGCGCCAAAGTGACTACCAACTGATTGTTATCAGCGGTCTTGGTGATCAGCTTGTCGAGCTCGGCCCTGGAATCCGGCGACAACCGATCGAGTTCCCCGATCGCACAAACCCTGATGCCCTTCTCGATCAACTTCTTGCTCTCGGAGCGGATATAACGCTGCAGCAGCTTCATGAGCGCCTCGACCTCGGCCCGCGGACGCTTCCAATTCTCCCGTGAGAACGCATACAGCGTCAGGTAGGGTATCTGAAAATCGGCCGCAGTCTCGATCACTCCGCGTACCGCATTCATGCCCGCCTCGTGTCCGAAAAGACGTGGCTTGTGACGGCGTTCGGCCCAACGACCGTTGCCGTCCATGATGATCGCCACGTGGCGCGGCAGATCCCCTTGCGCCAGCAGGTGGCTCACACCTCCATGACCTCCTTTTCCTAGCGTGCCAGCATCTCGTCGATTGTCTGGATATGCTGATCAGTGAGGTCCTGCACCTCCTTGAGTTGACGGTGCATTTCGTCTTCGCTCATGTCCCCCGCCTTTTGTGACGCATGGATCTTCTTGTTGGCGTCGTGACGTATGTTGCGCACCGCGACCCGACCCTCCTCCGCGATCTTGTGCGTCACCCGGACCAAGTCCTTGCGTCGTTCTTCCGTGAGTGGCGGTATCGGCAGCCGAATCACTTTGCCGTCGTTGGCGGGTGTCAGACCCAGGTCGCTTGTAAGCAAGGCTTTTTCGATCGCCGCCATCTGTGTCGGGTCAAAGGGCGAGATCACCAGTAGACGCGGCTCGGGAGCCGTCACCGACGCCAATTGATTCAGCGGCATCTGCTGCCCGTAGGCATCGACTTTGACGAGGTCGAGCAGACTCGGCGCCGCCTTACCGGTGCGCACCGTTGCCAACTCGTTCCGGATCGCCTGTACAGATTTGTCCATGTGAGCGCTGACGTCTTTGATCTCTGTCTTGTCCATAACTATCCCTCGACGATCGAACCAACGCGTTCGCCGGCCAAAATACCCTGCACCGCGCCGGCGTGATGTATGTTGAACACTAGGATCGGCAAGTTGTTCTCCTTGGCCATTGTGACTGCGGTGCTGTCCATGACACGCAGATTTTGCTCGAGAACCTCGCGGTAGGAGATCTGCTCGATAAACTCAGCGTCTGACTCTTCCCGTGGGTCAGCCGTGTAGATGCCATCGACCTTGGTGGCTTTGAGAATCGCCTCGGCTCCTATCTCGATCGCCCGCAGAACCGCCGACTCGAGGCCGCCGAAACTCAGCCGGGGCGGGAAGTCGACCACCACCACCCGGGTGGCCACGCGGCAGAGTTCGCCGATCGCGCCCTCCCAGTCGGCCAGGTGCATGAGCGTGCGCGAGCAGATCACGCAGTCGAAGCTCGC
>JBFGIA010000158.1:0-2961 GCA_041577935.1 Gemmatimonadota bacterium
AGCGAGACGCGCGGCTGTCGCGGCTCTGACTAAAGTTCACGCATCTTATAATACATAAAATTGCAACGTAACTTGACAAAGTTGATCTATATCTTTATAATAGCAACATGAAGGGTTCCAAGGCAGCCCAGACGTGCCCGGCCTGCGGTCACGCGCTCCAGATCGAACGACTGGGGTGTGGTTCGTGCGGCACCCGAGTCGAGGGGACGTTCCAGCTACCCCGGCTGGCGCGACTCTCCCCCGACAGCCAGCGGTTGGTCGAGCTCCTGGTCCTTTCGAGCGGGAGCCTGAAGGCGGTCGCTAAGAAGGTCGGCGTCTCGTATCCGACGATCCGCAAGCGGGTCGACGCGCTGATCGCCGAGCTGGGGGCCCACGTGGAAGCCGACAAGTGGTTCCGCAAGGAGCTCTTGAAGCGGGTCGAGCGCGGTGAGCAGTCAGCCGGCGACGCGGCCGAAGAGATCGAATCGAGCTAGGGGGGAGCGATGGAAGGCGAGTTTCGGATCCGCGAGTTGATCGACGCCGGCAAGATCGAGGCGGACGAGGGCCAACGCTTGATCGAGGCGCTCCATGCTGCCGAGTCCCGTGACCAGGTCCTGCGTCAGGGACTGGCCGAGATCGAGTCGACCAAACGGGCCAGCCTCAGATGGGCGCTGGCCGCGGTCGGGTTCGCGCTGCTGGCGGTAGTCGCGCTGGTGGCGCTCGTTCTGACACCAGCCCGCCAGCCGACCTCGGCCGAGGAGATCCCCCGCATAGCGGCCGAGCTGGCAACTCAGGACTTGGACGCGACGATCGAGCGGCTGGAGCGAAAGCTCCGCCAACCAGGCACGTCGCGGGACTACCGGACGCTCTCGATGGCGTACGAAATGCGATACCAGGAATCAGGCGATGACACCGATCGCCAGCGGGCGGCCGAAGTCGGGGCGCGCGCCGATCGGATGCAAAGGAGGTTTTCCATGCAAGGTCGATCGGGGGTCTTCGGCCTCCTCTTCGTGTTGATCATCATCACCGCGGTTGTGATGTGGATCGTTCTCATGTACAACGGGTTGGCCAAGCGCGACGAGCGGGTCGAGGAGCGGTGGGCGCAGGTCGAGACGGTGCTCCAGCGGCGGCTCGATCTGGTGCCGCAGCTGGTCGAAGCTGTCCGCGGGTACGCCGCTCATGAGCGGGAAACGCTGACGGCGGTGACCGAGGCTCGCGCCAAGGCGTTGGGCACGCTCCAGGCGACCCAGGGGACATCACCCCGGGGTCCGCAGGCGGCTCAGACGGTGACCGGCGCCCAGGACGAGCTTTCGTCTGCGTTAGGCCGGCTCTTGGCGATCGCCGAGCAGTATCCCGACCTCAAGGCAAGCACCAACTTCGTGACGCTCCAGAGTCAGCTCGAGGGGACGGAAAACCGGATCTCGGTCGAACGGCAGCGCTACAACGACTCGGTGCGGGACTACAACTCCAAGCTGCGCGTCTTCCCGTCGAACGTCGTGGGCGGGATGTTTGGCTACGAGGGGCGCGAGTACTTCGAATCGGTGGCCGGCGCCGAGGACGCGGTACCGGTCGACTTCTAGATGGGCCGTACCATCCCGATCGCTCTAGCGGCGCTCGTCACCTTGCCCGCGTTGGCCGCCTGCCAGCGCGGTGGGCTCCCCGAGGATGGGCCGGCTGATCACCATTTCGTGGTCGACGCGGCGGGTCTCATCGAGGACGAGTCCGAGCAGCGCATGAACGAGATCCTGGGCGGCGTCCTGGGCGACACCGACATCGAGCTGGTGGCGGTGGCGGTCGACAGCCTGGACGGGGAACCGATCAACGACTTCACCAATGCGCTATTCGAGCGCTGGGAGGTCGGCAGCCGGACGCTCGCCAACCGCGGCGTACTGCTGGTCATCGGCAGGGAGGAAGAGCAGGTCCGGTTCGAGGTCGCTTACGACTTGGAGCCGGTCTTTACCGATGCGTTCGTCTCGTACATCGAGCACGAGCAGATGGTGCCGTTCTTCGCCAACGACGAGGTCGGACGCGGGATCGAGGCCACCGTTGAGCTGATCGCGCGCCAGGCCTACGAGGGTGTTCTGGGGCAGGCGTACGATCCCACGGCGGAAGGGGACCGCGACATCGGTGGGTTCCGCACCGGCGGAGCCGGCGCCGAGACAGCGGTCACGTTTGGGGACGGCGTCCGAGGCCGTACACCCGCGGCAGACCCGGCCGTGCGGTCACACTTCGCCGCCCAGCCTACACCCGAGCTCGCTTGGCAGCGGTTCGTCGAAGCCAATCGACGCCGCATCAAGGACCCCGAGCTCGGGATCTACGACGATGAAGCCAAGAAGTTCGTGCGTGGCGTCGTGACCAACGCCGGGCAGGACCACCTCGCCAACCTCTACGGGGACCAGGACCCGACCGTGCGGACCGAGGGCGATCGGGCGGTCGTTCTGTTCCTAAATGACTCCAACCATCTGTTGGCGCCGTGGTTCTTCCACAAGACGCGCGAGGGGTGGCAGCTCGACGGCAGCATGTACCCCGACGTGATCGGGTACAACCATCTCAATCAGTGGCGCTTTCGGCGCCGCGATCACGCCTACATGTTCGCCTTCTCAGATTTTCGGCTGGACGAGAACGGCTTCGCGTTCTATCGGCCGTAGTTCCACATATTCTCGACGATCTGCCAGCGACCGCTGGGTTGCCTCTTCCATATCGTCAGGCGGCGGCTCTCCACGGCAGTGAGCTCGCCATTCTCGTCCTCGAAGGTCAGCTCCTCGGTGGCGACGGTGTAGGCCAGATCGCCGGACCCGGCCATCACGATCCTCGTCGGTCCCGAGCGAATCAGTGCAAACCCCGGCACCGCGAACCGGTCCTCGAACCCGAGCTGGATCGTCTCACCGCCTTCGATCGGACCGCTCGGCGGGTAGTTGGTCGCATCTTTAGAAAAGACAGCCATGAGCCCTTGGGCGTTCCCATCCATGATCAACGCTTGAC
>JBFGIA010000159.1:0-2936 GCA_041577935.1 Gemmatimonadota bacterium
CCTGCTGGCCCCAAGCCGGTAGATCTCGTCTGCAGCCGATCGTTGGGCTGGCGAGCGCTCACCGTAAGGGAGGCGTAGCTGGTTCCGTCGGCAGGGCAGCCATACACCCTTCTCATGGAAGTCAGGTGGTGCTGGGCAGCTTCACGAGTAAGGCGCTGAGCTCAAGTTTGCGGCTGGTCTTGCCGATGAGTTGAGCGTATGCTCAAACCCATGGACAGGTACTGGAACCGCGACAACCGTGTTGCGGTTGGAAGAACCCATGATGCTGTTTCGTAGGATCGCCGAGGCAGTCCTGGCCCTGCCGGCCACTGTGGTCTATGGCATCCCTGCCGTGATTGGTGTACCGGCGGTAGCGCTCTTCGCTCTGCCGGGGGTTGTTGTCGAGCCCAGCCTGTTGATCGTGTACACGTTGGTTTTGTTGTTGTTGCTGTCCGCGTTGTTGGGTCTGACCGCAGTGTGGATTTCTATCTTCGGCGGACTGCGGCAGCGGCCCGGTTGGGTAGCCGGCGGCCTGATCATCGGTTTGGTGGGGTCAGGCGGGTTCGTTCTCATGACGTTCTCGAACGACCGTTTCGACCTCGGCCAGACGTGGAGCTTCAACTCGTCCATCCTGTGGCCGCTGCTGCTGGTGATCCCGGTGGGGCTCAGCCGGCTGGTGGCGACTGTTCGTTCGTGATCTTCGGGCCGGGGGTCCGTGCATGCGAGGCACGCGTCCTGGACAACCGGGCGGGCGGCGTCGAGCCGTCGGCTAGTTTCGGCAGAAGATGGACGGAACGCTCGTAACTTCGCTGTTCGATACGGAGATTGATGCCGGTCTGCTCGGTGGCAAGGGAGCCGGTCTCGCCCGTCTCGTGAGACTTGGACATCGCGTTCCCCCGGGGTTTGTCATGACCACCGAGGCTTTCGATGTGGTGCTAGAGCACCTCGGAGTGACAGCGCAATATCACGAGCTGCGACGGGCGGTAGCCAGCGGCGAGCTGGACGACATCGCGGGGTCGAATATCATTGACGCGCTGCTCCTTGGCGAGCTTCCCAAACGCTTGGCTAGCGAGATCACGAGTGAAGCCGCACGTTGCGAGGTCTGGGAATCAGGTAGGGGCCGGCTCATTGTGCGGTCGTCGGCGACGGTGGAAGACTCGGCTGATTTCTCCTTTGCTGGGATCTTCGAATCGATCGAGATTCAAAGCCCCCAAGAACTCGAGAGTGCCATTCTTCGGGTGTTGAGTTCCGCTTTCTCGAAGCGAGCTCTCACCTACGCCTCTGATAGCGGCGTCGAGGGACCCCCGAGGATGGCCGTTGTCATTCAATCGTTCCTCGATGCGACTCGGAGCGGAGTCATGTTTACGAGCTTCCACGAAGGCAGAGCTCTCGTGGAACATGTCGAGGGCGGATGCGAAAAGCTGGTGAAGGGCGAGGTCATACCTGCTCGATTCTGGACTGATCGTTCAACCGGCGATACCGAGGGCGAAGTCGACCTTCTTTCGCCGAGGCACGTTAGTCGACTAGGTGAGCTCGCTATCGAACTGGAGCTGCAATTTGGAGGTCCCCAAGACGTCGAGTGGTGCATCTACGACGGAGAGGTCCATCTGGTTCAAACTCGACCAATCACCGCCAGCTGGATCTCACCCGAGCCGTCCGAAGCACCCGATGGGGCAATACTCTCGGGAGTTTCAGCCAGTCACGGCGTTGGCGTTGGCGCGGTACACCTCGCATTCAACATCGAGCATGCACTGGCAATCGAAACAGGGCAGGTGCTCGTAACCCCGATGACCAACCCCGACATGGTGGTAGCAATGCGGAGCGCGTCCGCGATTGTTACAGACGTCGGCGGAATGATCTGTCATGCAGCGATCGTGTCGCGCGAACTTGGGCTTCCATGTGTCGTGGGAACGCGGACTGCCACCGAAACCCTCGCCAGCGGCACGGTTGTGACGGTTGATGGATCCAATGGTGCCGTTTACGCGGGCCGGGTGAAGATCGTGGTCGCCGATCCGGATCATGACATCGTCGGGTGGGGCGTTGTGTGGGAGAGGTGGCGGCAACGGGCCTCAGGAAAAGCTCCCATCGTGTCCACAGTGTCGGCTTTGGCCGATGCGCCCCGCGGATTGGAAAGGGTGTTGCTCCGGCCCGAGATCGATCTGAGGGTCGATGAAAAGGGTCTTTGGCGGGACCTCGAACGGATGGATCAGTCCGCCCTCCATGTTGTCGTCGACGACTACGTCGTCAGGATCCGGCGAGCAGCTGAAACAGCCGATGTCCAGCAACTCGAGGTGTTGACGGATCGGATGGGCGTCGAGATAGCATCGGCGTTCTCGGCCAGCGCTGGCTCGGACATGAGGCTTGTCGATAGCGCGGTGGACGCGGTGCCGCTTGGCGAAGCTCTCACTGATGGTTCGGTCGAAAACGACGATCGCCAAGCGCTGCCTTCGGTCGAGGAAGCGCGCGAGGCCGCGCACGACACCATCAAATTCTTCGGTCACGAACCGGCGATTCGGACGGGCCCGATGCCGGCGGTGGAACGACGGCGTGCTTGGTGGAGCGTGCTTCCCGCATACGGCAGATTCCATGCCGAGTATGACACCTATGCCCACACCGGAAGCCACCGTTGGCTCGAAGTGCGACCAGAACTGGTCATCTCGGCCATGTTGAAATCTCTCGTGCAGCCCGGATTCGAGATGGTTCCTCGGGTGCTCGGCTTCGCCGGAATGGCGCCACTCCACATCAAGTGGATGAACTGCCGTTACTACTTTCGGTCGGACGCATTCGACGACGTTTGGAGCGCGATCGTCGACTCGACGTGGGATCCCGGGTTCATGGCCGACCTGATGCATCGGGTCCGGGATTCGTATGACCATCTCGCTGAAGTGCTTGCGTTGTTCCCAAACACAGAAGAGGGTTTCGGTGAACTCGACAATGCCGAGATCATCGCCCTGATC
>JBFGIA010000160.1:0-2755 GCA_041577935.1 Gemmatimonadota bacterium
CTACGAAGGCATCGAGGATCCAGACATTTACAAGGACGCGACTGCGCGGGCGCTGATCGGCAACTACGGGGCCACGTTTTTGCAGCTTGCCGCGGCCCAGGCCCGGCAGGGTGACACCGAGTCGGCGATACTGTCGCTCAGCCGTGGACACTCGATTCTAGGCCGCGATCCGGATCACGACGCGTATCTGACGAGCCTGCTCAACGTCTTCGCGGTAGGCGGCTCGTATGCGCAGATCGATAGCCTGCTGCAAGACGCCGAGGATCGGCGCGGCGAGCGACTCGACGATCGCTACTACAAGACCGCTGCCTATAACGCCGCCGTGGTCGGCCACTACGAGGTCGCAGACCGGTTGCTCGAGAAGTACTTCCGCGAGGATCCGACCGCCGTTGAGCCCGAGCTCTGGATCGACATGGCCGAGATGGCGATCGCCGCGGCCGACACCGAGCAGGGGATGAAGCTTCTGACACGGGCGATCCGAGTCGACGCCAACAACCGTCGCGCGTTCCTTCGCTACATCAACTTGGCTGACGCCATCGGGAATGACGTCCTGACCAAGACGTTCCTTTATCAGTGGGTACGGACCCATCCCGCGGACACCTCCACCGGTCGTATGTACGAGGAGTTTCTGGAAGACGGTGCTTTTCCGGAAGAACTGCGATGGGAGAACGTAGTGCGGGCGCCATCAGCTGCGGTTGACACCGCTCCGGAGGGCGAATAGACTCGCCGCGAGTCGATTCCGCTCCCCCTTCCTCACCCCTCGAGGAGGCCGCGTGACCTTACTTCAGATGTTCCGAGACGGCGGCTTGTTTATGTACCCGCTGCTGCTCTGCTCGATCCTTGGGTTGGCCGTCATCTTGGTCAAGTTCGTAACCCTTCGCTTGGCCAAGGTTCAAACCGGTCGGCTGCTGGATCAGGTTCACTCGATGGTCGGCAGCGGTCGTGTCGATCAAGCCATGGAGCTGTGCGCCAACACGCGCGGGCCGGTGGCGTCGATCGTGTTGACCGGCCTCCACCTGTACGCGGAGCGGAGCTCGACCCGAGCCGAGCAAGCGATCACGCACGCCGGTCGAATCGAGATGGCATTCCTCGAAAAGGGGCTGGTGGTTCTGGCGACGATCTCCAACGTCGCCCCGCTGATTGGCTTCTTGGGCACGGTAGCGGGGATGATCATGGCCTTCGGAGCGATCGAATCGGCAGGCGAGGTCGAGGCGACGCTGGTCGCGGGCGGCATCAAGGTCGCGCTCATCACGACGGCCACCGGGTTGGCGATCGCGATCCCGGTGAACATCGCCCACAACTGGTTTGTATCTCAGATAGATGATCTGATTGTCGACATGCGCCAAGGTGTGCAGTCGATCCAAGACATGTTGTGGAGGGGCGACCACCAATCGGCACCAAACCGACCGCCCGCTGGTGGTCCACGGTAGAATCGACTACAATTTTGACGAGGTGAAACGAAGATGGCGGTGAGACAAAAGGGGTTCGACAAGAAGCACAAGGCGAGTAGCGAGATCCCCTCTTCGTCGATGGCCGACATCGCCTTCCTGTTGCTCATCTTCTTCATGGTCTCGACCACTTTCCGCGCCGAGCAGCCGCGGGACGTCACCATGCCCGAGGCGATGGCGCAGGAGAAGATCCCCGAGAAGCGGAAAGACATCCAAAACCTGTTCATCGAACAGAGCGGTGCAGTGTATATAAATGATCAGAACGTGCCCGTGTCCCAGATATCGGACGTGATCGCCCCGATCCGACTCGAGCGTGTGCGGTTGGTCGTTTCCATCCGGGGCGACGTCGACGTGGCCTACGATCTGGTCAACGATGTGCAAGAGGAGCTAAGGGACGCCGGTGCGGTGAGGGTGAACTTCACTACCAACCTCGAACGCGAGACCTCGAGGCGGGGTAGATAGGTAAAAAGGAGGAAACGAACGGATGAACGAACCCCAAGCCAAGCCAGCCGGAAGCAGCACGTACTCGACCGCCAATTCGCGGCTCCACAGCGCTTACAACCGCTATTTCAAGGCGTTTGCGATCGCCGCGACGGTCATCCACGGGATCATGATCTTCTTCTTCGTGGCACCCCGCGGAGCTGGCTTCGAGGCTCGGGCCGAGGAGATGGAGGTTATCGACATCCCACCCGAGATCAAGATCCCCCCGCCACCTGAGGAGATCGCTCGCCCGGCCACGCCGGTGATCTCGGAGGAGCCGATCGAGGAGGATATCACAATCGCCGAGACCGACATCGTCGAGGATCAAGAAGTCCCCGACGCACCGCCCCCGCCGTCTGACGATGTGGGCAACACGTTCACCTTCACGCCCTACACCGTGAAACCGAAGTGCAAGACGAACTGCACCGCCAAGGACATCCTGCGCCACGTGCCGCCGCTGCTGCAGAAGAGCGGCGTCCAGTGCAGCTTAGCGGTCGGGCTCCGGATCGATACCAGCGGCAACGTGACCGCTACTCAGGTATTAAAGTCGAGCGGCAACCAGGGGTGTGATTCGGCGACCGAGAAGTGGGCCAAGACGACCCGGTGGTCGACGGCCTACAATCGCGATCAGCCGGTCGTCGTTTGGATCAGCCAACCGGTGAGCATCGAGACGAAGTAGCGCGCCGGATTTGTGGTTCGATGGGGCCCCCGCCGTTTCGGCGGGGGCCTTTTGTGGTCGCGATCGGGTCTCAAGAAAATTGCTAGAAACTGGTCTTGTATAGTCATAACAGTGCATACATTGTAGAGGACGGTTGAATCACAGCAGC
>JBFGIA010000161.1:0-2725 GCA_041577935.1 Gemmatimonadota bacterium
CACGCCGTTGCCGATAGCGTTGGCCACCGCCACATTGCCCGCCCTGATCGCTCCGACGATTCCGGGGACGCCGACGACCGACGAACGATCGAACACCACTGGGTCGAGGAAGTCGTCGTCGATGCGGCGATAGATCACGTCGACGCGCTCCAATCCTCGCGTGGTCCGCATGTAGACGGTGTGCTCGCTGACCACGAGATCCCTGCCCTCCACGAGCTCGACGCCCATCCGTCTGGCCAGAAAGGTGTGCTCGAAGTACGCCGAGTTATACACGCCTGGAGTCAGCACCACCACTGTGGGATCGTCGATGTGGGGCGGAGCTTGGTGCCGGAGAGCGGCGAGAAGCATCGATCCGTAGTTATCGACGGGTCGCACCGTGTACTGCTCGAACAGTCTGGGGAAGGCGCGCCGCATCGCCGCCCGGTTCTCGATGACGTAGGAGACCCCACTCGGGACCCGCAGGTTGTCCTCGAGTACGCGATAGACGCCGTAATCGTCGCGCACGATGTCGATGCCGGCGACGACACACCGTGCTTGGGACGCGACCTCGATTCCGAAGGCAGCACGCTTGAAGCCGTCGGAACTCACGGCCACCCACTCCGGGATAACTCCGTCACGGATCGCGGCCCGCTCGCCCACGTAGATGTCGTCGAGGAAAGTGTTGAGCGCTTTGGTGCGTTGGATCAGCCCCGCCTCGACCATGCCCCATTCCAGGGCGGGGATGATGCGGGGGAGCAGGTCGATCGGCCAGGTCCGCTCGACGCCTTCGTCCCCGCCGTAGACCGCGAACGTGATTCCGAGGTTGCGCAGAGTGGCGTCCGTGAGACGAGCACGGTCTTCCATGTCCTCAGGGGTCAGTTCCCGCAATCGTCGCAGGAGCGGCTCATAGTGAGAGCGCGGCGCGTCTGTGTCGAACACTTCGCAGAAGCCCTGGCCCGGGTCGTACCCGTCGAGAATGCCCATGGCGCGCAGAATAGGGTGAGCCGCCGAAACCGGCGAAGCGTGTCGCCTTGTTTGGGTGGGAGATCTCTACGCGGTCCGACCAGACGCCAACATATGGCGGATCCGACTTTCGAGCTCCGGTGGGATCACTGCATTCGAGTCGCGCAAACCGACAAGTCTTTCCTGAGCTTCGACAAGAGCTGCGTACAGGGGGGGACATGTCGGGCACACTTCGAGGTGTGACGCGACGAGCCCCGCCGTCTCCGGTTCAAGAGTGCCGTTGATGTAATCGGAGACATGTTGACGTGCATCCCAGCAACGCATGGGAACTCCTTCGAGTCGGCGCTTCCGTTCGTGGCCCTCGGCCAACGCCGTGACGAGCGCCATCCTGCCTCGGCGCAACCGCTGCTTGGCAGCAGGCAGGGCGATTTCATGTAGCTCGGCGATTTCTCGCACCTTCCATCCCTCTACGTCGTGGAGCATCACTGCCGTCCGGTAGATGAAAGGCAAGCGGGCCAGGGCATCCTCTAGCTCCTCGCGCATCTCGGTACGAATCGCGATTGACCCTGGGTCTACCGTGTACGCATCGTCCATCCAGCGTTCCTCGACTTGCTCGACCACCACTTCGTGGGCGGCCCGGCGTGCCCGGTCGATGGCCAGGTTGTGCAGGATTCTGCGCAGCCACGCTCGTACCGAGGCGTCGCCGCGATATTGGCCCGATCGCTCGAGGGCCCTGATGAAGGTGTCCTGGACCAGATCTGCCGCGAGGTCTGGATCGCGGGTGATCATCATCGCGAAGCGATAAAGCGGTTCGGCGTGGTGGGCTAGGTCATCGACCAACGACATCACGGCAAAGACCGGCCCGACCACCAGCCCCAGCCTGTGATTGCCACGCCGGCACCGACGAGCGGCCACGCCGGCGCCATTGCCAATCCGGTCACAACTAGGGCGATTCCGGCCGTTACGCGCAGAACGCGATCGGATTTTCCGGCCGCGACGTCGCTACGTCCCTCAGCGACCGCCGAGAAGAACTCGTCGACCTCCGCCGGAGTCCTACGACCGGTCAGGCGCACGAGCTCGCCGCCGGTGAACCCGATGAGCGTAGGCGTCGCCATGACGCCAAGTCTGGCAGCCCTGTCGGGCTCAATTGCAAGGTTGACTTTCTCAGTCACGATCGCGGTGTCGAACTTGGCAGCGGCTTTGTCGACCAACGGCGCCATGGCGCGGCACTCCATGCACCATGGCGCCCACAAATAGAGGACCGAAGCGCTCACGGCGTCCCTTCCGGCGGATCGAGTCGGAACAACAAGCGCAGCATCAGCGACTTTGCGTACCGATACATCACGATCGGAACGAGTAGCGCGAGCCAAATAGCACCGCCCGTCACCCAAATCCCGCCTTCGCCTCGAGTTATGACCAGCCCGCCGATGATCCACGCCATGACGACGCTCATCGTGAACCATGTATTGATCCACATCGCGGCCAACCAGCCGTGCCGGTCGAGACTGATCTCACATGTCGGGCAATCGCCGGCGGTTTCCCACCACGAGAGCCACATTTCAGGTTCTCCGCATCGAGGACAGCCCGGCCCGCGGCAGACCAGACCCGCGCGTTGGGAGGACCCCGGTCGATGCATCCCCAACGTGTGCTCGGCGAGCTGAGGATTCACCTAGACGCCTGCGTACTCGCTGGACTCCGTTCTGGTGCGGAACCCGAAAGCTGCGTACAGCGGGCACCAGCCGAGGAGGCCGGTTGCGAGTGGGACGAACCCAACGTATTTGAA
>JBFGIA010000162.1:0-2674 GCA_041577935.1 Gemmatimonadota bacterium
GAGCGCGAGGTTCGCGGCGATCGGCCCCTGGACGCTCGGCTGCGGCAGATGCTTGATCCGGAAGCCGTGGACGCTCGCGCGAAAGCCGATCAGCAGGCGTTGATTGATCGTCATGGAGGCCGGAACGCCGTACTGGCCCGCGGCACATTCACGACGAAATTCCGCAGGTAGTCCCGATACAACTGCCCAACCTCGACGCCTGCAGGCAACTGCTCCTGAAGGTCTAGGTAGGCGGAATGGCTGTTAGTTACGATCCAAGCGTGGCTGATCTCTTCTGACCGCGATTCGACATACGCACCGAAGGAGGCAGCCTCCGACTCGTCAAACAGGACGGCATACGAGGAGTCCCCTGGCGCGCTCCACGCCGACTCGCCGTCCCAGGTCTCCCAGTGCCCAATTGAGCCGGCCGCGATCCAGAGCAGAGGTGCGACCGCCTCATACTGACGCCCCAACTCGACCAGATCTGGCTCCAGGTAGTCCATTCGGAAGAAGGCCGCATTCTCTTCAAAACCATCGGCGTAGTCGTGACCTGGTAGATACTGATCCAGGTAAGAGCCGTCCACTGGCTCGCCGTCTGCGCGGACTCCAGTGATCGCCGCCTCGACCCGGCGTTTGGCGACGGCCTCGAAGATGCCCTGCGCCTCATACTCCGGGTCGCCGACGAAGTGACCTGCTTCGTTGAGCGCCTTTACCTCTGAGTCGGAGACATCGTTGTTGGTCACCAGGATGCAGCGACGACTCCCACCGTCCTGAGCATTAAGCATTGCAACCGAGTGAAGGGTGGTGCCGGACCCGGCGAAGAAATCGAGGACGAGGGCGTTGGGAGCATTCCTGATGAGCGTCGCGAGAGTGTCGAGCGTTGAGTACACCGACTTCGGAAAGTCAAACCGCTTATCTCCTAGGAGCGCCTTTAGCAGTCCCGAGCCGTGCGTTCCAGCGTTGTGTGCCGGTCGATTCCAAACAGTCTTCGCCCGCAAGGCCGGTGCAATCTGCTCCAGGACGAGAGAGCCATCATCGGCGCGGTCGACAGCCTCGATCTCACCTGCCGCCAGTTTCTCCCGGTATCCCTTGCTCACGTACATCACGGAACCGCGAGCTTCAGACCGGTCGAATCGACTGACACGAATGAACCCACCGTCAATCAACTCTGCGAGCGTCTCACGCCCGACCTGCCAGTTACCCAATGTGCCATCGCTCCGAATGGGCCATAGAACTGGTAGACCACCAACGAGCTCAAGCGGATCAGGTCGCCATTGATCGAAGTCGTCCCGTGAAAGTTCGCCAGCCTCGGATCGCTCTAGGAGACTGCGACCGGCACCGACGACCACAAGACGGTCCGGATCGACCGCAAGTGGATAGGCCATGTTGGGGCGGTCAGACGCCTTCGCATTCGTACCGGTGCGGTGCATGTAGTCCCAGACTCGATCTCTACGGCGCCGCGTCGCCTTCTCATCGGACAGCAAGTCGTCGTGACCTAAGCTCGCTTGCGCGTTGCCGAAGAAGCAGAAAGTGATGTATTCCTCGACTCGGGAGAAGCCACCCTGCTGCACGCCGGCCGAGTTCACGACAGCCGTCACCATCTGGCGCCGCGTGTCGGGGAAGGCGCCTTCAAGTAGCACACCCAAATGATGGACCTCGTGCTCGTCGATTGTCACCACGAGTACCCCATCGGGCTTCAAAAGCGTCTCGGCGAGTCGAAGACGCTTCGCCATCATCGCCAGCCACTTCGAATGGCGATACGAGTCGTTGGAATCGACGAAGCGATTGTTGTACTTCCACGATTTGTCGCCGGTGTTGTATGGCGGGTCGAGGTAGATCACGTCCACCTTCCCTGCGTGCGTGTACGCCAGCAGCTGCAGAGCGTGGTAGTTCTCACCGCTAATCACCGTGTGCGCCGGCTTGTCGTGGGGGCCGCGGCGCACCTCGCCCACCGGAGTCAATCCGGGATACACCGGCTCCTCGAACCGCTTCACGGTGAGGAGATCCCTGACCGGCAGCTCGTCGACCGGATCCTCGGTGCCGATAGGGGCGATCGTGGCTCGCTCGCCATCCAGCTCGACCACCGTGTACCGCATCTGATCCTCGGGGTCGACCCGCTTCTGCACGATCGACCCCGGCCGCACAGGCAACCCGAACAACGACACGGTCTCCGGAACATGGTCCTCATAGACAAGTCCGAAGCGCTTGGTCGACTTGAGCTCCTTCACCTCACGGCCGATCTGCTCCCGAAGATCGGGATCGGCGATCTCGTCAAACAGATCCTCGATGCGTGCCACTCAGCCCAGTTCCTGCTCGAACATCGCCGGGGAGGCTACTTGCCGAGACCGACCCGAACGGGTCTCCGCCCCGCACCCGTTAGAAGATCCGTTAGAAGTTTGGCCCCGGACGCGTTCAGGCCCCGGTCAGAAATCGCTCTGACCGGGGCCTTTGTCGTAGCGGGGGCGGGATTTGAACCCGCGACCTTCGGGTTATGAGCCCGACGAGCTACCAGACTGCTCCACCCCGCGTCGCTATGTGGCTTCCATTGTACCGACGTCCGCCGATCCCGCAAGACGTCGCGGCGTCGGTGAGATACGCTTCGGTGGCGGCCCGTGGCCAGGAAGGGGCGAACCGATGGGCGGCATGTGGGTTGCGACCGTCGCACTTGGCGTGCTGGTCGTGGCGTGCTCCGACA
>JBFGIA010000163.1:0-2673 GCA_041577935.1 Gemmatimonadota bacterium
CCTACTCCTCGTCTTCCTGCTTTGTGTCGGGTGCCTCGGCGCGGGCTCGGAGCACGTCGGCGATGACTCAGCGGTAGTCGCCAAAGGCGGCCTCGACAGCCCGCCGGTTGCGGTTGCACCGTTTCTCGATGGTGTGCTTCCGTCGAGAACGCCGAACGGCCCAGGGAGCTCGACGTGGGACGTGGTTCCTGCGTTCCCAAACCTGAGCCTTACAGACACGCTGGTCATCACGCCGAACCCTTCGAACAATCGTCTCTACGTCGGTTCGCGGGATGGAAACATTGTCTCGTTCGACAACGTGCCTTCGGTGAGTACGACCGAAACGTTTCTCGACCTGCGCGATCGCGTCGCCGTGGTTTGGGACGGAGGGTTTCTCGGTCTGGTCTTCCATCCGGAGTTCGGCCAGCCCGGCTCGCCCTACCGCAACTACTTGTATGTCTTTTTCTCGTCTCATTGTCCGCTCAACGTGGCGCGTACTGGACCCGACCTCAACAACTGCGACGACGACTACCCTCGGGGCTCGACAGGCGGCTTCTTCAATACGTATCTACGCCTTTCGCGCTTTGAGGTGCCGGACGGCTCCAGCACGGCCGACCCGGGCTCGGAAGAGATCATGATGACGATTCGCCTCTACAACGGCTCGCACCGTGGGGGCGGGATGGTGTTTCGGGACGACGGCTATCTGTACGTGACGATTGGGGACCAGTTCAAATACACCACGGCCCAAACCATCTCGGACAATCTCGAAGGCGGATCCATTCGCATTGCCGTAGACATCACAGAAAACGGCGACGGCACGTGGAGCTGTCCCCCAGGAAGCCACCAGCCGATCCAGAAATACGACAGCTTCGACGAGATCTCGGGTCGGTTTTACTGCATCCCCGAGGACAATCCGTGGCTCGGCGGAGGCAACTTTGAAGAGTACTGCTCCATCGGGCATCGCAACCCCCACCGGCTCGCGCGAGATCCACTGACCGACCGCCTTTGGTCGGGCGAGATTGGCGAAAGCTCTCGCGAGGAAATCAACGTCATTGAGTGCGGGAACAACTACGGCTGGCCGTTCCGCGAGGGTCTCATCGCCGGTCCGTTTTCACCGCCGTCCACGATCATCGGTACCGTCACCGACCCGGTGATCGACTTTCTTCGTACCGAAGCGAGGGCCATCATCGGAGGCTACGTCTACCGTGGCTCGAAGTTCCCCGAGCTCTACGGTCGCTACCTCGCAGGCGACTATGCCACGAACCGAGTCTGGGCGATCACGCTGGACGAAAACACCATGACCGCCACCAAGACGTATCTTGCCAACTTTAGCGCGGGCAATCTTGCAACCTGGGGGCAAGACAACGACGGCGAAGTATTCATGGGCGATGTGGCGAGCACCGGCCCACTCTACACCCTCGAGCGGGTCAGCGACCCGATGGCCGATGCCCCCGCGGTTCTTTCGGAGGTGGGGGCGTTTTCGGATGTGGCCGCTCTCCTGCCGAGTGCGTTCTGGGTTCCGTACGGGCTCAATCAGCCTTTTTGGTCCGACGGGGCCGACAAGGGGCGATGGATTGCGGTACCCAACGACGGGTTTCGCGACGCACCGAATGAGCAGATCGCGTTTTCGGAAACCGGAGACTGGACGTACCCGACCGGCACCGTGCTGATGAAGCACTTCGAGCTTCGGCTCGATGAGGACAACCCGTCGGTGACGACGCGGCTCGAAACTCGTTTCTTGGTACTCGGCGACGACGGCGAATGGTACGGGCTCACCTACCGGTGGCGTCCCGATCAAAGCGATGCGGACCTGTTGACGACGGCGGAGACCGGCGACTACACGATTGCGCTTTCGGGCGGTGGCACGCGAAATCAGACCTGGTACTTTCCCTCGCGCCTCGATTGCCTTCAGTGTCACACAGTGGCGGTCGGCGGAGCGGCGGGACCGAGAACGCACCAGCTCAACGGCGACTTCACCTACCCAAGCACCGGCCGGACCGACAACCAGATTCGAACCTGGAACGATCTCGACATGTTCTCGCCCGCGGTAGACGACGCCTCGATTCCGATGCTGCTGAAGTCGCCAGCGCTCGGTGATGTGACCGCTCCGTTGCAGGACCGCGCGCGATCCTGGTTGGACTCGAATTGCTCGTACTGTCACCGGCCTGGCGGCGCGAACGCGGGCTTCGACGCGCGCTACACGACGCCGTTCGAAAGCCAAGGGCTCGTTTGGGGAGCGGTACGCGACGATCTCGGGATGCCCGGAATGGTGGTCCTCTACCCAGGTGACCCGATTCTATCGGCGGCCTGGCAACGGACGGCCGCGGTCGGTCCCATCGCCATGCCACCGTTGGCCAAAGCGCTTGCCCAACAGCCCGCCGTCGACCTGATGGCCCAGTGGATCACCCGGGTCGTCGATCCCCCCGGCTCTCCCAACGACCCGCCCGTGCTCACCAACCCTGGCGATCAACGCAATCGGCAGGGCGAGACTGTCTCCCTGGACCTGGCCGCCACCGACGACGACGGCGACTCCCTTTACTTCGACGCGGCAGGTCTTCCCGAGGGCTTGAGCATCGATCACGACAGCGGACGCATCTCTGGCGCGCTCAGCGTGCTCGGCGCCAGCACGGTACTGCCAGCGTTTCCGACGGTCCCGCGGTCTCGGTGGTGAGCTTCGAGTGGTCCGTCGACGGC
>JBFGIA010000164.1:0-2615 GCA_041577935.1 Gemmatimonadota bacterium
ATCGACGCGAACGGCGTTCTCGTTGCGGACAAAGTCGATATCCGCCGCGGCAACGTCGTGCGGCTGGCGACGACTGTCGACGATGTGGATGCCGCGGGCGGCACCGTAACGATTCTCGGCATCGATGTGACCGTGGATGCGCTGACCCGGTTGGAGGACAAAACCGGCGCTGTCGAACCGTTCACGCTCGCCGACCTGAACGCCGGCGATTTCGTTGAGATCCGCGGCGCCGAAGATCCGCCGGACAGCGGCATGGTCGTTGCATCCCGTCTCGAGAGAGACGATCCTGATCCCGATACGATCCTGCAGGGTTTCGTGCAATCAGTCGCGGATCCGGATCTGGATATCCTGGGCGTGACTGTCCAAACGGACGTCAACACGATCTTCCGGGATGTCGACGACACCGTGATCGACTCGAACGACTTCTTCAACGCCGTCATGCAGGGCTCTCTGGTCAAGGCCAAGGGCACCGCACTGGCCGGCAACGTCATCGATGCCGAGGAAGTAGAGTTCGAGAACCAGTGAGTTTCGGGAGCCCGGATGTTGCGGTCTTTTCCCCCCAGCATTCGGCGATGGCAGCATTCGGGCGCCCCTTGTTTGAGCGCGGTGGAAAGAGGCGATGGAGACAAAGGCGATGGTAACCAGCAGTTTCCAGGAGCACTACAATGCAAGTTCCATACCTGAGTCGCACGCTCATCGCTACGATTCTCGCCTTCGGGATCACCGCCTGCGGTGGCGGTGGGGGTAGCTCACCCTCGTCTCCCCCGCCCACCGGCGGTAACCCGCCGCCGCCGGCAGCATCGACCGACGTCATCACCGTAGGAGCCATCAGCGGCTTCGGCAGCGTCTTCGTCAACTGTGTGAGGTATGACACCAGCTCAGCGACCGTGACGGTCGACGACAACCCGGGCTCCGAAAGCGACCTCCGGGTCGGGCACATCGTGACGCTGACGGGCTCGGTCAACAGCGACGATTCGACCGGGACGGCCGACAGCATTCAATTCGATGACAACGTCGAGGGACCGATCAGCGCTATTGACCGCGCAAGCAATACTCTCGTAGTGCTGGGCCAGACGGTGCTGGTCGATGCCGCCACGATTTTCGATGACAGCATAACCCCCCGGTCTCTGGAAGGGCTCACCGTGGGCGATTTCATCGAGGTCAGCGGCCTCGTGAACGCAGACGGCAACACGGTCGCGAGCAGGATAGAGAAGAACCCCGCTGGTGGTGAGATGGAGGTAAAGGGCACGGTATCGAATCACGATAGCGCCAACAGCCTGTTCGATATCAATGCGCTGACCATCGATTACAGCGGCGCGATGCTGGATAACTTCCCGAACGGGAGCATCGGCAATGGCGATTTCGTGGAAGCCAAGGGAACGGCGATCGATGGCAATGGGCATCTCGTCGCGACCAGAGTGGAATGGAAGCCGGGTGGGATTGCCGGCGACGATAATTTCGACGGGCAATTCAGGATCGAAGGGTTGATTACACGGTTCGTCTCGGCGACGGATTTTGACGTCGCCGGACAGCCTGTCACCACTAATGGCCAGACGGTTTTTCTGAACGGCTCCGCGAATGATCTTGCTCTGAATCTGAAAGTGCAGGTGGAAGGATCACGCAATGGCGACGGCGTCCTGGTTGCGGCCAAGGTGGATATTCGCCGTGGCAGCGACGTGCGCATTCACGCCACGGTGGACTCGGTCGAAGCAGGAGCAGACCGTGTAGTCTTGATGGGCATTTCCGTAAGAGTGGATGCGCTGACCCGCATCGAGGACAACAGCGATGCCGATGTGCGTATGTTCTCAATCGGGGACATTGGTGTCGGGGATTTTCTGGAGGTCCGCGGGATGCAGGATCCCGACGACGTCACGGGCGTTCTGGCGTCACGGCTCGAGCGTGACGATCCCGACGACGAGGTGTTGCTGAGAGGACCGGTGGAATCTGTCAGTGAACCGACCCTTACTATCATGGGTGTAACGATCGAAACAAACGGCAGCACCCAGTTCGAGGATCTCGCCGACAACCCGATCAGCAGCGCCGAGTTCTTCGCCGCCGTTGCACCGGGAGTGATCGTGCAGGCCAAAGGGCTTCTTTCCGGCAGTGATACCCTCGTCGCTGAAGAAGTGGAGTTCGAAAACTGACGCGGGATTACGGCTTATGAGAAATCGGGGTGGTGGCGATCCGGCAGGAGCCCCGGGTCGCCGCGCCCCGAAGCGTGTTCAATGAGGGCCGGAAGGCTTCAACCGATAGTGTCTTGTGTAGCTGTGATTCATGATGTTCGGTTGGTAGCCTTCCACTCGCGGTTTGACGAGGTGCTTCGAGACGTAGAAGTACACCGGGATGATGGGATAGTCCTCGAGCAGGATTCTCTCCGCCTGCTCGAGCCGCCGGCGCCGTTTCTCGGGATTTGTCTGCAGTGACGCCGCTTCAGTAAAAGAATCATACCGCGGGCTCGCGTAGCCTCCCACATTTTGATTGTGATCGGATAAGAAGATCTCCAGAAACGCGTTGGCATCATTGTAATCGCCGACCCAGCCGAGCCGGCTGATCTCCCACAGCTCGGGAGACCGTCTGGTATCTAGAAAGACTTTCCACTCTTTTGCATCCAGGAC
>JBFGIA010000165.1:0-2581 GCA_041577935.1 Gemmatimonadota bacterium
CCCGCCGCCCAGTAAAACGCAGCTGGCGACTTCGAGTCGCCCGCTATGATTCTGCCATCACACCGGTGAGCTGCCCGACCACCTCCTCGGTCGTTACGACATCATTGGCGATGAATCGGAAATTTGTCAGCGCCGCTTGATACCCGTCGAGCTCAGGGAAAACTGCCGCCGCCGTCGCGTCCTTGACAACTGCCACCTCAAAACCTTGCTCCAGCAGCTCCCGGAGATGTGATTCGACGCAGAGGTTCGCGGACATCCCAGCGAGGACAACTCTGTCGATCCCCCTTTTACGCAGCTGAAGGACGAGGTCGTTCTGTTCAGGACCGTACACTTTGTGCGGGCTCGTCACAATCGTCTCCGAGTCGTTGATGTACGGCTTGTAAAGCGCTAGCCAATCGGCGCCGGATCCCTCAAATCCCTCAATGGTCAGCGCTCCCTCACGATCGAACATGTTGATGTTGTGCATCAACACCTCGAGCGCTCCCTCAAAGCGCCACCCTTTGTCCGTCGGGTAGTAGTAGTGGGGTGAGACAAACACCGCCATCCCCGACTCCTTAGCAGCCTTAAACAACGCCTCGAGGTTGTTCACCGTTCCAACGTTTTCAACACTAGCTCCAACGGCTCCCCAAGCCACCCCCTCCGGGTGCAGGAAGTCGTTCTGCGGATCGGTGATGACGAGCGCGGTGTTCGACAAGTCGATCTCCATGCTCGTTTCTGGTAGCTGCGCAAGCGCAGAGCTCGCACTCACCGTTATGATTGCAGACAGCAGGAGCCAACTCTGTTTCATCGGTTCGTTCCTTTCATCACAGGCGTGGTTATTGCGACATAGATAGTGAGCTTGAATGTCCGCGTAAGGGTTTTCCCTACGCGGACGGCTCTACCGTACTACCGCCCAAGGGGGGATGTCAACTTCAATCGATCGGGGTGTACTCCGGTCTGTACATGGCAGCTCGCACGTGACCCTCGAGGTCAGCCGGCAGCTCAGCCCGGGCCAACCCTTGCTCGACTGCGCGGCGGCAGACAGCCACGGCGATCGCTGCCGAAACCTTCCGAATCTCGGCGAGCGGTGGATAGATCGACCCTTCGTCAAGACGCTCTTGTGTGACCATGTTGGCGGCTGCACGGGCGGCATCCAGGAACATCTCCTGGGTCACGCGGCTCGCTTTGGACACCATCACGCCCAGCCCGACTCCGGGGAATATGTACACGTTGTTCCCTTGTCCGGGCGAAAACGTCTTCCCGCCATACTCGACCGGGTCGAACGGACTGCCGGTCGCAAAAACCACCCGGCCATCGGTCCACTGGTACGCTTCTTCTGCGGTGCACTCGGATTGGGAGGTCGGGTTCGACAGCGCAAAGACGATCGGGCGTTCGTTGATCCGCGCCATCGCTTCCAGCGCTGGACGACCGAAGGTCCCGGGGTGTCCCGTCGCGCCGATTAATGTCGTCGGCTCGATCGCTTCGATGATCTCCAGTAAGTCCGTCATAGGCTCGTGCTCGTGAGCGAACGGGAGCTTGTGTGCCTCCAGATCGGTCCGCGAGCGAACGACCAAACCGCGACTATCGATCAACCACGTACGACGACGTGCCTCCGCTTCATCCATACCTTCCTCAACGAGCGCGTGGATGAGAAGGTCGCTGATCCCGGTGTTAGCCGCCCCGGCCCCGAGGAGCACCAACTTCTGATCGGCCAAATCGCCACCGGTGATCCTGAGCGCGGCCAGCAGACCCGCCAAGACCACCGCCGCGGTGCCTTGAATGTCGTCGTTGAACGAGCAGTGACGATCGCAATACCGCTCGAGAAGCTTGTGCGCGTTGGGCGTCGAGAAATCCTCGAACTGGATCAGACTGTTCGGGAACGCATTATCAACCGCTTCGAGAAACTCGTCGACAAACTCCAGGTACTCGTCACCCACTAAGCGCGGTTGGCTCAATCCCAGGTACATGCGATCGGCGCGGAGCGCCTCGTTGTTGGTGCCGACGTCGAGCAGAATCGGCAACGTCTTGGTGGGATCGATGCCACCCGCCGCGGTGTACAGCACGAGCTTTCCGATCGGGATCACCATCCCGTTAGCGCCCAGGTCCCCCAAGCCAAGGATCCGTTCGCCATCGCTCACGACGATCACTCGCACGTCACGCTCGGGCCAATTATCGAGTACACGGTCGATCGATCCGCGGTCATCGGCAGTGACGTATAACCCTCGTGGGCTGCGGAAGATGTGACCGTACTCCTGGCCAGCCTGGCCGACTGTGGGCGTGTAGACCAACGGCATGATCTTGCGAAGATGATCGATGATCGTGCGGTAGAAGAGGGCCTCGTTCCGATCCTGGAGCGCCATCAAGAAGATGTAGCGCTCAATGTCCGAGGGTTTCCGATCGCAATTCTCTATGATGCGCGCGACTTGCTCTTCCTGAGTCTCGACGCGCGGCGGCAGTAGACCGTGAACCCCCAAACGGTCTCGCTCCTCCTCGGTGAACGCCGTGCCTCGGTTGAGGATCGGATCGTTGAGAATGTCGCGCCCTCTCATCACAGTAAACCTACTGAGTCGACCCTAGCGAGGCGACCACTATGTGTGTGGGA
>JBFGIA010000166.1:0-2467 GCA_041577935.1 Gemmatimonadota bacterium
AGTACACAGTACACAGTACAAAGCGCACAGTGCACAGTAGGCAGTTTCAACGTGGGGACCTTGTCAAGGAGAATTCCGATGAACCGATTTCGAACGATCCGTGGTGTTCTGGCCGCTGCTGTCTGTCTTTTGGCCGTGCCGCTCCTGATGGCGGCCTGTGCCGCGCCGGCGCAAAGCTCGGACGACGGCGAGTTGGACACCATCAAGGGATACCTGGTGGACGCGTTCGAGCGCGCCAAGGCGTGGGATGTCTCGCTGGCGCAGGCGATACCGGATTCCGCTATGGCGTGGGCGCCGAACCCCGACGTGAGGGGCTTTGCCGCCCAGGTGATTCACGCGGCAAACAATGCCTTCATTGCGACCGCCGCACTCGGTGAGGAGGCGCCGGCATTCGGTGACGCCGACGCGCTGGCGCGAGACAAGGCGGCGCTCGTCTCTGCCGTCACCAGCGGGTACGATTGGATCATCGGGAAGCTGCGTGCCATGCCCAGCGCCGATCTGGCAATGGAGTCCGAGTTCTTTGGACAGACGATGCCTCGCTGGCGCGTTCACCTGTTCGCTTTGGAGCACGCGATGTGGACGCGTGGGCAGTTGGTGCCGTACCTGCACGCGAACGGAGTGGAGGTTCCGCAACAGCGGCTCTTCTGACCGATTCCGGAGAACCACCGATGAGCATGATGGCGCTGCTCGCACATCTGACACTGGTCGTCCAGACAACCGCGGGAGTCGCGGGATCCGGTTTGGGTGAAACGGACGCGGGTGCGCGTTTGCCGAAAGCGCAGGTGTACGCCCGTGTTGCAGTGGGCGCTCAGGGACCGCAGCAGACAATGGTTCGGGTCAGAATCAAGGAGATCGGCTTGGTCGACCTCGAGGCCAGAGGCGCCGGCTGGGGTGAGCGGCAACCCGCGCTGGGTCAGCAGCTGGATTTGTCAAAGGTCCCGCCTGACGGTGGCTCACTCTCCCTGTTGGTCGTGAACACCGAGGCCGAAAAGCTGCAAGGCTGGTTGAATAGCGGGGTTCGGGCCGAAAGGCTCTGTGTGACGAGCGGGGCAGGAACGTATGTCGAGTTGATCGACGTGGCGCTTGAAGCTATTCGACGCCGCGCAGAAGAACGATCGTTGATCATTCTCTCGGCGCCGAACATCAGGGTGTTGACCGGAGAGCGTGCTACGGCATGTGACCTGAGGCAACCTCTCTAGTTATCGCGTGTGAATGAAGGCCTCAATCAGCCATTCTTTGGTCGGTTGCCGTCGTAGCACCATCATGTAGCTCCCGGTTTCTCGGGTGGGAGCTTCCCACCCGAGATCCGGGGTGGTGAACGCGTAGAAACCCCGGTCGAAGGCCAGCGTGGAGCCGCCGCCGGTCTCCTCAGACGTGAGGCTGAAGCTCTCCAACGCGATGGGAAACTCTTCGAGCCCCGACCGAATGGCGTTCCTGCCAACCACGATGCGGTTGTCCGGTTCCAGCAAGACTGCGTCCTCCGCGAACAAGTCGGCCTGCGCGCCGAAATCACCACGCCGTTCGGCCTCGACGAAGGCGGTCCGTACGGTGGCGACTTCGTCTGTGACCTGTGAGTCCGAGGAGTCGTGTGCGGGAGCGGCGCACGCGGCGACGAGCGCGAGCGACAACGTTGCTGGGAGACGTGCGCGAATCTTTTGACGCATCCTATCGAAGCGCGAGGCGGCTGGGCGACGGGTACCTGACGGTCACGTCGAGCCGTTCGTTGGGCATCCACGCGAGCAGCGACATGATGTGGTTGAGTTTTCCTTCGTCGTCCGGGTGCACGCCGATGCAGCCTGCCGTGCCGTCGTTCTCGACGTCGAGGTGCACGAAGAAACCGCTTCGACTGGTTGCGCCCTCGGAACGAATCAGCGCCCGCATCGGGCCCCACTCCTTCACCGACGCACCGGAGGGAAACAGCAACACGCCGTCGACCAACTCGGGCTGCTGCACACTGTGCCGGATGATGACGTACTCGCGTTCGGGAATGGGGCCGCGATCGCTCGCGAATTGATAGAGGGGCTGCGTGTAGTCGATCCGATCGTCGTTGTGTGGATTGTGGGGTTTGAGACCCGAGACTGCCCTGACGCTGAGCCGGTCTCCCCGGGCATCGGTGAGGACCAGGTGGGACCCATCGAACTCCAGCGAGCGGAGGGCGACACCGGATTGAGGGCGCGGCCCCACAGGTGCACCCAGCGGGTTGACGACGCGAATCCGGCGAACGGCGCGTTCCGTGTGGCCCCGCGCGTCGGTTACCTCGATCGATACCTGGTACGTTCCGGTTACCGGTGGCAGGCTTCGTTTCCCGGTGACCGTCCCGTCCCAGAGTGCAACCTTGTATCCGGGCGTCGGCTCCCGCCATACGAACGATCGCAAGACGTTGGCATCGGGGTCGACGACTCGCGCCGTGATGGTGCGGAGCGGTGGCGAGAGATCTCGCGCAAACCCCGCGGCGTTCGCTGCCCGG
>JBFGIA010000167.1:0-2448 GCA_041577935.1 Gemmatimonadota bacterium
CAACCAGCCGAAGGCGCGGATGAGGTGCAGCTGGTCGGCTGTGTCGGCGCTCGCGAGTGTGTCGGCGAGCGACTCGAGTGGCGCGCTGCCAGCCCGACGTTCCTGCACCGCGATCTGGCGGACCCGCTCGACCAGCTCGAACGTGTGCTGGCCTGCTTGCTCGCGGAGGACGTCGCCGATCAGTCGACCGAGCAGACGGATGTCGTTGCCCCCGTTCTGGAGGCTGGCGTTGGCACGTTCGCTCATGAGGGTAACTCACTGCGCATTGATGGCCGGAAACCGCTGAAGTAGCTGCTTCGGGGTTCTATCGACGTTGAATAGGCCCCAGTGTTTTTCAGCCCCGAGCGGAGCATCCGGATCACCTTTCCATGGCTCGTCGAACGCCTCGAAGAAGAACACTGTCGTATTCGTGGCTTGCGCCCATTTCTGTACCTCGAGGTAATAACGCACCTGATCGGCCTCGTTGGCCCGCTCACCGAACTCCTCGGCGACGGTCGCCCAACCCGCTTCGAGGACTGCGATGGGCTTGTCGGGCAGCGCTTCACGCACACCCCGAATATTCTCAATCGTGTACGCGAGCCCTTCATCGATGGTCTTTCCCTCCCACTGGGGGTAGGTATGCACGCCGAGAAAATCCACCTCGGCCGCCAGCTCAGCGCCGTCGCGTATCCACCATACGTAGTTCTCTGCGACGGTTACAGGCTGGTCGATGGCTTCCTTGACGCGCTTCACATAAGCGATGACCTTCTCGATGGGCACCATGTGATCGTTCCAATCGACGAGCGCTTCGTTGCCGACATTGACGGCGACCACGATGTTCTTGAACTCGTTTGCAAGCTTGACGCCGCGCTGCAGCTCAGCGGCATTTCTCGAGGTGTTCGCCGCCAACTGGCTTTCCGGTATCGGCTCATCCAGCCAGGGGCAGCCTTCATGATTGCTGAACTCCGCGTCCAGCCAGATACCCAACATCACTTTGATCGGGATCTGGTGCTGCCTGATCAGCTCCAGCGTCAGCCGGGAGTTCGCGCCGGAATCGTAGAGGCGGATCAGATTGAAATCGTGCGCGACTAGAATTCGGAGGTCCTCGAGAATCTCATCGCCGCTTGGATTCACGGCGCCGTCGCCGCGATCCGGATACTGGCCTTCCCGAAACCCCGAATATGCAACGGCCATGACTTCTCCAGCGACCAGGGCGTCTCGGGACTGTTGCCCAGGCTCGACGGAGACCGGCGAATGTATCTTGTTGGACGCCAAGTGGCATCCGGCAACTGCAATCACGATAGCGGCCAATCCTTCCTGGGGTTTCATAGCGCAATCCATGCACGGCTCATTGCGCCGCTTGAACGGCGCCGCGCCGGCGCTCGAGCTCCACACGGACCTCGTGCGCCTTTTCTTCGGTGATTTCGTACGAGGCGACCATCCAAATGGCGACGGCCGAAGAAATCATCGGTATCAAGATATCAAACAAACGCATCCACAGGAGTGTCGCGTCGGTTTGGGCCCCCTCAAGTGCTACGTCGAAGCCGGTTGCCTCGAGTAGGATGCCGCCGCCCGCGAGCGCCGCAGCCATTCCGAGCTTGACTACCCACCAGTAGATGGACCCAAACATACCTTCCCGACGCTCGTTCGTTTCCAGCTCATCGAGGTCGACTACGTCGGCAATCATGGACCCCATCAGGGTGAAAAGTCCACCGAGTCCAAACGCCATCAAGGGAGCAGGTAGGAGGAGCAGCAATGGGTGCTCCGGATCGTAGCAAAACCACTTCAGACCGTAGCCGACGATGGAGACCCCTGTCGCTACGTAAAACGCGCGCCGCTTACCGATCTTGGTGGCGAGCCAAGTGATGAACACGATGACCGCGAAGGTACCGACTGCCGAGATGGTGCCCGAGTAACCGACGTACTCTGCGCCCAAGACTTTGTCGCCCCCGAACACATAGTAGATGATCACGTAGAACTGAAACGAGGAGATCAACATAAACCCGTTGAACACCAGGAAGGTCGCGGCGCAGAGCTTCACGAACGGTCGAAAGCGAAAGGTGGCGGCGAAACCCTTGAAGAACTTGATCATGTTGTTGACGAGCGGGTTTCGTCGGTCGCTACCTTCAGTGTTGACCTGCGCACCGAGCTCGACGTCGCGCAGGAATGCTTCGCCAGTTATCCGTTCGATATTGAACGGCTCTCGCAAGAAGATCGCTGGCAAGATGCCGATGCCGGCCGTCAGCACGCCGATCGCGATGGCCAGTCCCGCCGCCCCGGTCACCATGTTGTCGAAAAACGGCTCGTACTGCATCACGAGTAGGAACCAAGGAGAGATGACGTACGCGAGCTGACTGAAGAAGTTCTGCACACCCATCAGTCGAGTGCGTTCGTGATAGTCGGGCGTCAGCTCGAACCCGAGTGCGACCCAAGGCGTCGCAAAGACCGTGTACGCCAGGTAGAAAATCA
>JBFGIA010000168.1:0-2414 GCA_041577935.1 Gemmatimonadota bacterium
ATCGATTATACAGCGTGCGCTGCCGGCTTGTTGGCCAGCACCAGATAGCCACCGACAATGATGATCAGCAGACCGAGCCAGAAGCGGAGATCGATATCGGCTGCGCTGACATCGGTCGCCCACATGACGTAGGTAGAACGAGTTGCCGACCGGTCGTACCGTCCAAAAACTCAGCCGACCGACACTGCGAGTCGACCTGCAGTGCGTCACCGACTTCACCGGCCCAGATTCACGGGACTTTGGCTCTTCCGACGTTTCGTTTAGCGTCACGTCTGGGGAGCCAACCCTTACGCCTGTCAGCCGTGCCTTTCGATCAGCGTTCGATAGCCCTCATGGTCTCGGAGCGGATCCCACCATGGCTCGAGTCGGAGCACAGACACGGAAAAGTAGCTGGGAACGGTGAGCAACCGATCGAGTTGTTCGACGGCGGCCTCGTAGTCGCCGACCATGGTATAGATCCGCGCCATCTCCTTGACCAGCTCGGGTCCCCAGGTCGCATCCCGCGAGATGGGATACGCTTCGAGGGCCAGCAAGCCCTGGCGGACGGCCTGTTCGTCGAGTCCCAAACCGGCGTACGCGAGACCGAGCGAGGATCGCACCTCGAAGTGGTTCGGTCGCAGTTCCAGCTCACGTTCGAGCCCGCGGCGGGTCCTTTCGAACGCTTCACGAGCGCGTTCACGATCTCCGTTTGCCGAGTGGGCGAGAGCTTCGAGTAGACTCGCGGGACGGTGCACCGCGCCGGCCTCGATGATCTCTTCCGCCGGTCTCAACGCAGCGATTGCCCGCCCGTAGTCGCGCTCCAGAACCGCCTGGTCATAACGTAAGAGCACGGCGAGATCCGTACCGGACACCGGTAGCGCATCGACGAGCTCGCGCGCCCGGCCAATCGCCCCGTCTCCTGCCACCAAACTCGCCCACCGGTAGTGTTGACACCAGGACGCGTCGGGGCGCACCTCGAGACAGCGGTCCGCCGCGCGCAACGCCTCGGGATAACGGCGGACGAACAAGTAATTGGCTCCCAGGTTGACCAGGAGGCTCTCGTCACGCGGACTCAGTCGCACCGCCTCTTCCAGGTTACCGGTGCTCTCCTCCCATTCACCCCAACGCCGCTGGACCAACGCCAGTCCCTTGAGCACGTCCGGCAGATCAGGACGCAAGCGATCCGCGGCGGCGAAAGCCTCCGCGGCCAGGCCGTACTCCTTGTGCACGTGATAGTGATACATGCCGAGCGCGTGGTGGGGCCACGGGGACTCGGGCGCCAGCTCCATCGCACGTTCCACCGCTGCGAGCGAGGCGTTGATCCTGCTTTCGGAGCGATCGAACCCGAAGTGCACGATGGAGGCGTGCACCTGTCCCAACTGCGCCCACGCAAGCGCGAAGTTCGGATCGAGTTCCACCGCCCGCTCGAACAGCGAGACCGCCTGCTCCAGGTTCTCGGCGTCCCACAGGATGGTGTAGTCGATGCCGCGCACATACGCGCTGAAGGCCTCCACGTTGTTCGTCGGCGCGGCCGCCAGGGCCCCCCGCTCGGGTTCCAGCAGCTTGATCCCCAACCCGTCGATGACCTCGCCGGCGATCTCCGACTGGACGTCGAAGATGTCGTCGATGACCCGATCGTAGGCCGCGGACCACACCTGGGTATCGTCCGACACCCGGATCAACTGCGGCGTGATGCGCACCCTGCCGGCCCCGTCTCCTGTTCGCGCCCACTGGATCGTGCCTTGCACCAGGTATTCGACGCCGAGTTCGTCGCCAATTTCCGAGTTGGTCTTGCTGCTGCCGGCGTAGGTCATGGCGCTCTTGCGCGAGATTACCCCCAACCCTTGCACCGTGGACAGCCGGCTGGTGATCTCTTCGGCCATGCCCGCGGCAAAGTACTCGTCCTCCGGCGGGCCCAGGTTTTCGAACGGCAACACGGCGATCATTTGTCGTTCGGCGGTTGCGGGTGACGGCTCGGCGACCCGATCCGATGGCGTTTGCAGAAACCAGACAGCGAGGAACGCGAGTGCCACGACCGCCACGACCGCCGCGCCAATGACGGCCCGGATCGGTATCGGACTTGCCGTCTTCGCTGATCCCGCGGCCGGTACGGTTGCCGACGAGACCGGTGCGATCCCCGATTCCACTTCTTTGCGCAAGCCGCGCAGCTCGTTGAACACGTCCCGTGCCGATTGGTAGCGATCGGCCGGGTCCTTCTCGAGACAGCGTCCGATGATGCGACCGAGATGGCGCGGTAGCGCCGGGTTCATTTCGGTGACCGAAGGCGGTGCGTCTTTGAGGATCGACGAGACCAGGGACACCGCGGTCTCGCCTGCGAACGGTCGCCCTCCGCTCGCCATTTCGTACAGCATGACTCCGAGGGAGAAGATGTCGGACCGATGATCGACCGACTTACCCTCGGCCTGCTCGGGGGA
>JBFGIA010000169.1:0-2399 GCA_041577935.1 Gemmatimonadota bacterium
CACCACCGACCACCCATCGGAGTGTTCGGCACGCGGAAGCGCGGATCGGAATCCAGGGCGCACGCATCCGGTCTCGTCCTCGATTTCCCCCGACGGAAACACAACCTCGAACGGCTCTTGTTGCTCGCGGTACAACCGCCGCAACTCCGCGATAAGCGCCGATCGATCCGTTTCGCTCATCGGTTCTCCGCTGCGCCTTCCGACCCAGCGCAACGACGGCACGAAGATCGACCTTGCCGGCGCCTCGAACTCGGCATCACCCAGCGGACCGGTGTAACGCCACGTTTCGCCGCGAGACCCGCCGACCAGCGTGATCGTTGCTTCGTTGTTCACTGTTTGGGCTGCGAGAAAGCGACCTCACCATCTTTGACGACCGCAACGATGCGCCCCAGTGCTTCGATGTCTTCCAGCGGATCGCCGTCGACCACGATGACGTCGGCGAGCATGCCGGGTTCGAGCGTACCCAGCTCCGCGCCGTGGCCACAGACGTAGGCAGCGCGCTGCGTGCCGGCCTGGAGTACCTCTGTTGGGGTGAGCCCTGCTTCGAGGAGGCGCTGCATTTCGACCAGCGGCATGCCCGCTGGTTCATCGCTATCCGAGTTGTAATCCGTACCGAGCGCGATCGCGCCGCCCATGACGTGAAACCGACGCACGATCTCCAAGATGCCATCCGTTATTACGTCCATGAACGGGGCTTCGTCCGGAGTCCCGCCTCGGAACCGGGCCAGGTCAGCTCCTAGCGTCGGAACCAGGACAACACCCTGTTCGACCATGCGCGGAAGCAGAACATCGTAGTCGGGTGCGAGGACGAGATCGCGTAGGTCCGTCAACGGGTCTTCGCTGTTCGCCAGCGACTCTTCCAGCGTTCGCCGATCGAGCGGTGGTTTCGGAACGTGGTCGATGGCATCGACACCGGCGTCAAGTGCCGACTCCAATACCGCGAGCTGCGTGGCGTGCGCATGCACGATGACGTCACGCTCGTGAGCCGTGTTCACCAGCGCCACGAGCGTCTCGCCTTCGAGCATCGGATACTCCATCTGCCTGTGCGACGGGTGCAGGTAGACCTTGAGAAAGTCGACGCCACGATCGACGAGATCTGCGACTCCGTTTTGCGCCTCGTCGGGTGTACCGACCTCGTAGTTGAGGTCCTGGTGAAGAACTGCGTCCGGGAGACCACCGGGAGCGGTCATGATCGGGCCCGCACTCAAGCCACGCGCGATGGGCATGCCATCGAGACGATCTTGCTCGAACCGTGGCAAGTCTCTGAGCGGTGAGCCCGCGTCGCACACCGCGGTGACGCCGGCTTCCAGAAACTGTCGGCGGATCTTGGGCGAGGCGGTCGTGTGGACGTGGGCGTCGATGATGCCAGGCAGCACCGTCATGCCGGTGGCGTCGATCGTCTCCACGTCGGCCGAGATCTCGAACGCGTCCGCTTCACCCACCGCGATGATGCGTTGTTCACGGATGACGACGATCCCATCATTGATCGGGTCGCCGAAGGTGCCATCGATCACTCGGCCGTGGGCGATCACCAACGCATCGGGCGGGACCCGCCCCTGGGCCAGAAGGTCGCCACAAGCCGGGCCAAAGAGCCCCGCTATGGCCACGCACAGGAAGCCCGTTTCGCGAACGCTCATATATATAGATAGTACCACGGGAAGGTCGCCCCGTGGGCGCGCTAGTCTGCCGCCTGATCCTCGCCGATACCGAACAGCCGTTCGTCAAACTTGAGGCCGACGTGGAAGTAGAAGCCATGGTCGGTAGCGATCGTGTCGGCCAAGTCGTCCTCGCTGAAGCCGAACAGGTTGTAGCCCGCCGCCAACCGCAGGTTGTTGGCCAGGATGAAGCCGGCCTCGAGACCGAGCCCCCACTGGGCCTGGCCGATCCCGCTGGTAAACAGCGAGCGGCCCATGACGCCGAGGTCCAGGCGGTTGGTCAGGTCGACCGTCGACCGGATCGAGAGCAGCGTCGCATCGGTGTTGGTGTCGATGCCGTCCAAGCGATCGGTGCTGAACTTGGTCGCCAGGCGGCTGTTGAGCGTCCACCGGTCGGCCGGCTTGTAGCTGGCGTGGGTCGACAGGATGTGCGCCGTGCTGCGCGCCGCCAAACGCGTCGGTCCGACGCCGTTGTCCCGCTCGTATTTGTGCTCGTACCGCGCCAGCGCGTTCCAGCGGTTGCCCTGCGTCTGGCGCCACGCCAACCCGAAACGCGTCCGCTCGTAGAGACTCTGATTGAAGAACGTGCTCCACGACGTCTGACCGAGGAACGTCCAGTCATTATCGAGCTTACGGGCCAAACCGCCGGTGAAGAACATCTGATCTTGGAGCCGTCCGAGACGGTACTCGATCCGGCCGGTCGCCTTCATCGACGGGCTACGCGTGTATTCGAGCGCCGTCGCG
>JBFGIA010000170.1:0-2359 GCA_041577935.1 Gemmatimonadota bacterium
ATGTGTCGCGTCCGTCCGTAAACGCGTGCACCGCCACACGGACCGGTCCTTTGCGGCGAACGAGCTCGAGCAGCGCTACGAGATGTCGCTGGTGGCTGTGTACACCACCGTCCGAGACGAGTCCCAACAGGTGCAATACGCCATTGGCGCGGGTCACGTGCTCGATCGCTGCAACGAATGGCTGGAGGTCGAAAAACGCGTTTGACTCGATCGCCTCGTCGATGCGCAGAATGTCCTGCGCAATGACTCGACCCGCGCCCAAGTTCAGGTGTCCGACTTCGGAGTTGCCCATCTGACTGGCCCCCAAACCGACCGCTTCACCCGATGCCGCTAACTCCACGTGCGGGTACTTCTCCCACAGCGTATCGAATACCGGCGTCCTGGCGAGCGCGACGGCGTTGTTTTCACGCGCCTCGCGCAACCCCCACCCGTCGAGGACGATCAGTCCGACCCGACGCACCGCGAGACCTCCTCCCGGATGTCAGCCAAAACCGCGTCCGCCTTTTCCAGCAATAGCTCGATCGATCCGTCATTGACGATCACGTAGTCGCTGCGATCGACTTTCTCTGCGTCGGGCATTTGTGCCGCCATCAGCTCTTCGATCCGCTCGGGGCCCAGGCCCCGCTGCTGGGCGAGCCGTGTGGCGCGCAGCTCGCGTGGCGCCGTTACCAACACGATCCGGTCGAGATCTTCGGGTATCCCGAACTCAAAGATGAGCGCGGCGTCAACCACCACCACGCGATGTCCCTCGCGTCGGTTGGCGTCGATCTCGCGGTCGAGGCGCTCCAACAGGGGCGGGTGGACGATGGCGTTGAGCCGCGCCGTAGCTTCAGGCGAACGGAACGCTCGCGCGCCCAGCGCTACCCGGTCGATCGATCCATCCCTAGCGACGATCTCGGTCCCAAAGGCCTCGATCAGCGTCTTCTGGACTTTGCGATCATCGGTCAGAACAGCGTGCCCCAAGCGATCGGCATCGATGACGGCGACACCCGCATCTCGCCACCGGTCCGCGACAACCGTCTTTCCGCTGGCGACGTTGCCGGTCAACCCGAGGGTAATCACTTGGCGTCGTACCAAGTCGAGCCGATGCCGGTCTCGACGACAACCGGGACATCCAGATCGATAGCACCCTCCATCTCCTCGCGTACCAATGCCTCCAGGCCATCGCTCGCATCTCGTTCGACCTCGAATACCAGCTCGTCGTGGACCGTCAGGAGCATCCGGGCCCGCAACGGTTCGTTGTTTAGTCGTTCATGAATTCGGATCATCGCTACCTTGAGCACATCCGCAGCGGTGCCTTGTATCGGACTATTGATCGCGACCCGCTCGGCAAACGACCGGATGTTGAAGTTCTTGCTCCCGATCTCCGGCAGATACCGGCGTCGCCCAAACAGAGTGGTGACAAACCCCTGCTCTCTGGCGCGCGCAATCGTCTCCTCCTGAAACCGCTTGACACCCGGAAAACGAGCGAAGTACCCGTCGATAAAGGCCTTGGCTTCGCTGCGCGGGATCCCCAGCCGTCGGGCGAGACCAAACGCACCCATGCCGTAGACGACGCCGAAATTGACCTCCTTGGCCCGGTTCCTGAGATCAGAATCCACGTCTGCGGGGTCGAGGCCAAACACAAGCGCCGATGTCTCACGATGGATGTCACGCCCACTCCGAAAAGCCGCCAACAGGTTCTCGTCCTGCGACAGATGGGCCAAGATGCGGAGCTCGATCTGCGAGTAATCGCTGACGAACAGCACCCAGCCATCCTCCGAGGGGACAAAACCGCGCCGGATCTCCCTGCCTAGCGGCGTGCGGACGGGGATGTTCTGCAGATTCGGATCACTGGACGAGAGCCGTCCGCTCGAGGTCACGGTTTGATTCCAATTCGTGTGCAAGCGTCCGGTGACGGGGTGAGTGGCAGCTGGTAGTGCGTCAACGTAGGTCGATTTGAGCTTTGCAAGCTCGCGATACTCGATCAACCGGCGTGGCAGGTCGTGCTGGGCAGCCAGCGTCTCCAAAACTTCGGCATCCGTTGAGTACCCTGTCTTGGTGCGCTTGATTACTGGTAGCTCGAGCTTTTCGAACAGTATCGAGCTGAGCTGGCGTGGCGAGTTGAGGTTGAACTCTTCCCCGGCCAGGATGTAACACTCCCGTTCGATCGTCTCGAGCTCGGCCGACATCCGCTTGCTCATGGCCACGAAGAAGTCGAGGTCCAATGCGACCCCCTGGCGTTCGATGTCAGCCAGCACCCGAATAAGCGGGAGCTCGACGGTGACAAAGAGCTCCATAAGACCCTTGTCCTCAAGCGCAGGCAGCAGCTGCTCGGCTACCCGCAGGGTCACATCTGCGTCCTCGCACGCGTAATCGG
>JBFGIA010000171.1:0-2351 GCA_041577935.1 Gemmatimonadota bacterium
AAGCCGATGCGTAGATCCCGGCGGCGAGCGCCAGCACGAGGATCACGTAGGGCTCTACCGCCGCCCCGGGCGCCGCCACGCTCCGCAGGAACGGGACGGCGACGAGACCGGCGATGCAGATCGGCGCCAGACGCCCGATCGACGGCCTCGCGCTCCAGGCGACCAGGCCGAGCAGCACGATCAGCGTGGCGCTGCCGGCAAGCGACTCGCCGCGCGCCTCGGGCGGAAAGAGGGCCAGCGTGCAGATCAACGCCCCGAGGAGAAGCTCCCCGACGTGGCGGTGCGGTTCTTGGGAATCGGCTGGAGGGTGCGCGCTCACTCGGGCGCTGCTAGAAATAACCCGTCGCTGAGCACGATGTCAAGATTGAAGTCGAAGCGGGTGGCGTACGAAATATCGACGCCGTCGACGCCGTCTTTCCCGAATGAAATGATCGAATAGCTCACACCGGCCACGTCCGAGCTGTAGTCGTAGGGATGCTTCCAGTGGTCGCGTGTGGGAACGACGTTGGTCTGGTACGGGATCAGCACCGTCGTCAGCCCGGCCAGTCCGCCCGCATCGGACGGCGGCATGCCGTGATCGACCATGTAGGTCTCGATCGAGCGACCGAGGGTGCGCATGTCGGCCATCGTTCCACGCTGGCGTGCCTTGTCCAGTGCGTTCATCAGGGCGACAATAGCGACCGCAGCGACGATGCCGATGATCACGATGACCACCAGCAGCTCGATCAGCGTGAAGCCGGTCTGCGATGATCTCGGGCGCTTGCTCGTCACGTTCGATTCCCCGGGGTATTCGAGTTCTGTGGGTGGCCTGTCCGGCGAGTCCAAACGAAATGGGGGCCGTGACGGCCCCCATTCGTCGGTAGTCGATACCGGGACTTACTGCTGCATTCCTTCGGGCCACTGGACGAACTGGCCGCCGGCGAAGGTGATCGAGTCGTTGAAGCTGTTGGTCGCTCCACCCGAGTCGGTGGCACAGGTGCCTGCGCCGTCCTTGCCGTTCGAGCAGACGGTGTAAAGACCGGCGATACTGGTCGCGACGAGGGTCTTGTTCCAACCGTCGTTCTGCGGGGTGTTGCGGATGTAGACCGGCTCGATCAGCGGAGCGAGCGTGGCGATGTCGCCCGCAACCGGGTACTGGTTGTTGTCGATGGAGTACGACTCCACCGCGGTTCCGACCGACCGCAGGTCGGCCATCGTACGCTTCTGCTTGCCGCGGTCGATCGCGTTGAGCAGGTTCGGGATCGCGATCGCCGCGATGATCCCGATGATCGCAACCACGATGAGCAGCTCGATCAGGGTAAATCCTTGCTGTTTACGACGCATCATGTTCGAAGCCTCCTTGTGTGGGTCCGGCCGAGAGGAGAGCAACCTCGATGCCAAGATCGGCCAGCCTGTGGGTGTCCATATAAAGTTACTTGTTTTCAACGGTTTGGGAGTCACGCGCAACGCAGCCTCCAACCGACGGTTCCGCGCGCGTGCCCACGTCTGTCGGTCGGGGTCGCCCATGACTGACATTCTACGTCAGCATTCTCCCCCGGCCACAGCCGAAATCTCCGCCTCCTCGTCCTCCCGCGCCCGACCCGGACTGCCCTCGCGCTGGGTCAGATCGTACTTCTTGGCAAAGTAGCGGAACGAGCGGAAGGTCATGCCGAGCATCTCCGCGGCCCGGGTCTGGACGCCGCCGCTCCGCTCCATCGCCTCCGCCATGTAGCGGCAGCGCAAATCTTCCAGGTGGCGCTCGAGATCGACGCCGCTCTCCGGCAAGGCCACGCTGAGCTCGCTCCGCTGCGCGCCGCCGCTGCGTACCTCGACGGGCAGGCTCTCCGGCTGGATGCTCTCCGTCGCCTCCAGGGCGACGGCCCGCTCGATGACGTTCTCGAGCTGCCGGACGTTACCGGGCCAGCCGTAGTTCTCGAGACACTCCAGCGCGCTCTTGGAGATTCCGTCGTGAATTTGCTTTCCGACGATGCCGCGGTATTTTTCGAGAAAATGCTCCGCCAGGGCCGGGATGTCCTCCGGTTTTTCCCGCAGCGCCGGCATGCGGATCGCGATGACGTTGATCCGATAGTACAAGTCCTCGCGGAACATCTTCTCCTGAACCATTTGTTCGAGGTCCTGATTCGTCGCGGTGATCACCCGGACGTCGACGTCGATCTCCTCGGTGCCCCCGACCCTACGGATCTTCCGTTCCTGGAGAACCCGCAGCAGCTTGATCTGCATCGCCGACGAAGTCTCGCCGATCTCGTCGAGGAAGATCGTCCCGCCGTCGGCCACCTCGAATAGCCCTTTCTTGTTGGCGGTCGCTCCGGTGCACGACCCCTTCATGTGGCCGAACAGCTCGCTCTCCAGAA
>JBFGIA010000172.1:0-2314 GCA_041577935.1 Gemmatimonadota bacterium
GCGGCGCTTCTCGCGGTTGCGGTTCTCATCGCGATCGAAGCATGGGAGCGAATCTCCAAACCCGAGGAAATCAACGCGAGTTTGATGCTCGCTATCGCCGCCGGCGGGCTCGCCATCAATTTGATCAACCTGAGAATCCTCAGCGGCGGCAAAAAAGAAAGCCTCAACGTCAGAGGCGCCTGGCTTCACGTCATGGCGGACACGCTCGGAAGTGTAGGCGCGATCATCGCTGGCCTTTCGATTCTGATCTTCGGTTGGGTGTGGGCGGACCCAATCGCCTCGCTGCTGATCACCGCTTTGGTGGTCTATTCGGCTTGGGGACTGCTCCGCGAAACGCTCGATGTATTGATGCAGAGCGTGCCGAGGCACATCGCCTTAGAGGACGTGATCGGAGCACTGGAAGAGCAGCCTGGGGTCGTCGACGTCCACGATCTGCACATTTGGTCGCTCACCAGCGGTCGGCACATCGCGACCACTCATCTCGTCGTCACGGGGACGATCGATCCGCAGGCCGTGATCAGCGCGGCGCGGAGGCTGCTTTCCGAGCGCTTCGACATCGATCACACCACCATCCAAGTCGAGAGCAGCGACTCGCGGATCTCGTGCAACCCCTGCGATCCACCAGCGCGCGCGGCGAGCTGAGTCGATTACTGGGCGTCGTATCCGGCTCGGCCGTGGTGGTAGCGCGCGAGCTTGGGCCATAGCGTTCCGAGTGGCACGTGGTCTCGGCAGACGTATATGGGAATGTTTGATTCCATCGCGTCTGGGTTCATGATGCGACCGGCTTCGTGGGGCCCCTCACACAACATCGCAAGGTCCTCGCTGGACAACCCGACCACGATTAGCGGCCCGGGACGCGATGGATCGGGCCCCCATAAATGATGATTCATGTGCCCAGAGGTCGCGCGCGGCAGGCCATGGGCGGGGCCGTGAAGGTTCAACGCCGAGGCTTGCCCGTAGTTCGCGGTGAAGATCGTCGCAGTCTGTCGTTCGTGCGGCGAAAGGCCGGCGAAGACTGTCTCGACGGCCGCGGCCTGCTCGGCCCACCCGAACTCGTCGTGCATGTCGTGCGTCAGATCGACAGGTCGGACGACCCAGCCAAGAGCGCGCTCGAGGGTTGCGTCCACCTTGGAAAGCGGAAACACCGGAAGCGTGATCGCGCCGAGGGCAAGACCGGAGACGATAAGCGCTGCGATGAACGCGTTACGCAGAACGTGGCGTGACTCAAACCAGCGCCCCAGCCATGCTCCTCCCGCCGCAAAAACCATCGGGTAGGCCGGAGCCGAGTAGTACGGCTTCGCGTGCATCACGGTAAGCGCGAAGAGGACGGTAACGAACAACCACCCGAACAGTCGGTAGCGTTTCCCCGCGTCGGTGAAGAAGTAAACTAGCCCACAAAGCCAGATCGGCAGCGCGAGAGGGCCCATGTAGAGGATCTGCCCCGCCGCAAAGAGGTGGCGAGGTACCTCTGCGAGCGTCATCTCGCGCATGTTTTGAATGAACTGGAGAGTAGGCCAGCCATGTTGGGCCTGCCACACCAGGTTGGGCGTAAAGATCCCGAATGCAATCGCAGCTCCCAACCAAGGCCATCTGGTCCTGAGGTGCGCACGAAGCGGAGTCGCGAGAACGCCCACACCAACCCCGAGTCCCCAGAGGAGCATCGTGTGCTTGTTCATCAGACCGAGGCCGACGACCGCACCGATCAGCAACCAGCGTCTTCGATCGGCACCATCGATTAGATCGGCTAGCAGCAACGCCGCCACGGTCCAGAACAAGGGCTCGAATGCCGGAAGGTCGAGCATCCCGTGCATGCGGAGATAGGCGGGCGCGAAAAGAACGGCCAGGCCGGCAAGTGCCTGCCCATACACATTCGCGCCAAACCGACGAGAGAGCAGGATCGCGAGCCAAACGGTTCCGGCTCCAGCGAGGATCGATGGAAAACGCAGCATCAACAGACTGTCACCGAAGAGGGCCGTCGACAGACCGGCAAGCCAAGGCACCAGAGGAGCGTGGTCCACGTACCCAAAGGCGAGGTTTTGCCCGCAGTCGATGAAATAGTACTCGTCACGGTGTCGGCCGTATCGGGTGGCGAGGGCCAAGTGGATCCCGAGCTTCGCGACGACGAGGGTCATAGCGACGATCACCTCGTCAGCAAGGCCTCGTCGGTCGGTGATCGCTTCTCGCCCAGTTGCCGCGTAACTCATCTGCCGAGCGCTCCTAACGCGAACCGGACGGCGGCGGCCTCGGACGCCTCTTCTTGGACTGGCGTCGGTGCCGGATCCCAATGTCGATGGATCGCCCAGAATGCGATCAC
>JBFGIA010000173.1:0-2264 GCA_041577935.1 Gemmatimonadota bacterium
ATCCATGACCTGACCATTCGCTTCATCACAGATGATGTGGCGGTGGTCGATTACGGTTTCCGAGCGACGGGAATCCCGATTTTGCCCAATGTGGAAGTCGATAACCGATCGACGCTGGTCATGGTCAAGCGCGGCGGGCAGTGGCTCCGCACGGCACAACGCAACTGGGTGCCATTTGAACCGACTGCCGAATGCATAAGGCGCTGCCGATACTCTGGCCGACCACGATAAGCACGATGTGGCACTTTTGACTTCCCCCTCTGTTATCAGGTTGCGCTACAAGTCGATGTCGCCGCCTAACCAGCAAATGCCCTGTCGGGACGCGCTCGGTGGTAAGGAATACTGCGTTTGTGCGCATACGTCCGATTGTGGACGTTTGAGTGATTGATAGCAGCCTGTGGCTGCAGCCCGTCTGGTGAGGGGTCGCCCGCGGGTGATTTGCACGACGTTAGGCGTCACGGATGTTGGCTAGTCGGAACAGTCGTCAACGATCACGCTGAACCAAAGTCCGACCATCCGATGGCCCTCTTTCCTCCGACCGTCTCACGCGCGCGCATAGCGCTTTGCCGATCGCTTTTCCATATTGGTTACGGTGAACGGCATTAGTCTAGCATGACCAACCCGCCCGATCGCTTGAAAGAGGCGCTCGCCGACAGATATCTCCTCGAGCGCGAACTGGGTACCGGAGGGACGGCCACGGTGTACCTCGCCCAAGACTTGAAACACGGGCGGATGGTGGCGATCAAGGTACTCCGCCCTGAGCTGGCTGCAACACTCGGCGTAGAGAGATTCATCCGCGAGATCGAGATCGCAGCAAAGCTCACCCACCCACACATACTGCCGTTGTTCGATTCGGGCGAAGCCGATGGATTCCTGTATTACGTCATGCCCTTCGTCGCTGGCGAGTCGCTGCGGGAGCGACTGCAGCGCGACACGACCATTCCCCTGTCGGGGGTGTTGCGGCTCACGGACCAGATCGCCTCGGCCCTCCACCACGCGCACGAGCGCGGAGTGATTCATCGCGATATCAAGCCTGAGAACGTGCTTGTCGCCGACGACCAGGCGATCGTCGCTGACTTCGGCATCGCGCGTGCGATCGCGCTGGCGGGCGGCGACAAGCTGACCGGCACCGGGTTGGCGATCGGCACGCCGTCGTACATGAGCCCCGAACAAGCGGTGGCCGACGACAAGGTGGACGCAACGGCCGACGTCTACGCCCTCGGCTGTGTGGTGTACGAGATGCTTGCGGGACGCCCGCCGTTCGTGCGCGAGACGGCACAAGCCCTGCTCGCGGCCCACGCGGTGGATACAGTACCGGAACTGGGCACGCGCAAGGCTGACGTCCCGGCCACGGTCGAACAGGTCGTGCGACGCGCACTGGCGAAAGCGCCCACCGAGCGGTTCCCGACCGCGCCGGGGTTCGCCAAGGCGCTTGCGGAGGCGACAACCACCGAAGCGATACTCGCTGAAGAGCGACGCGTGGCACGTCGGCGCTGGACACGCGGAGCCGCTGCCGCCGGAGCGGGGATCGTGTTAGGGCTCGGTGGGTGGTGGGTATCGGTTCAGATGCGCGCCCAGCCGATGGAGCGGCTCGCAGTGCTCCCTGCCTCCAACATGACGCGGGATTCGGCGCAGGAGTACTTCGTCGATGGCGTGCACGAGGCGCTTGTCACGGAGCTCCAACGCGCCGGCATTCCCATCATCGCGCGGCAGTCGGTCCTGCAGTACCGCGACACGGAGAAGCCGATCCCGCAGATCGTGCGCGAACTCGGCATCGACGGGCTAATCCAACCGGCTGTCGGACGAGAGGGCGACAGCGTGATTGTGAATCTCGCTCTATACAAGGGACAATCGGACGTCCCGGCGTGGACCGGCTCGTTCCCCGCCGAGGTGCGGGGCGTCATGGGTTTGTACCGGGACGTCTCGCGCCGCGTCGCTGACCAACTAGGGATGGTGTTGTCCGCGCAGGTCGAACGGCGTTTCGCGAACCAGTCGATCGTCGATCCACGGGCGTACGAGGCGGTTCTCAGAGGACAGTTCCATTACCGGCGCTTTACGCCGGAGGATTTCGACCTGGCCCTTCAATACTTTGAAGCCGCGCTGGCCGTCGACTCGCTCTACGCGCCCGCGTACTCGGGGATTGCTCGCGTGTGGGCCGCCCGGACGACGACGCCGGTTTCCATCGAGGAGGCGGGCCCGATCGCGAAAGCGCATTTCGCGCGAGCAGCCGAGCTCGATCCCACCTTGCCCGAGGTCGCGTTCGG
>JBFGIA010000174.1:0-2219 GCA_041577935.1 Gemmatimonadota bacterium
CGCGGTCGTGCTTGATGTCGTGCGCGAGAAAGACGGTGGCCATGCCGCCGGCACCGAGCTCGCGCTCGATGGTGTAGCGGGAGGCTAATGCGGATTTCAAGCGCTCGGGGGAATCAGTCATCACGCACCAGCGTAGCGTGCTCTGAAGCGCTCACGATCGGAGGGCCCAACATGAGGAGAGCGGTGTCTTTAGGTAACCGAATCATCGATTCCTGCTAAGCTGGCTCCGCCAGTTCTGCAGCAACACGACGCGCCGACTTGGCCGCGAGCGGATACGGAGAATGTCGCCGTTCGGGTATAGGTCGAAGCGATAGGCAGAATCGATACCCTGATTGGACCAGTCAGCGAGTACCCTCTCAGTCCCACTTGCCAGGTTTGGGGATCGGCGAATCGCCACAGAAACGAGATGCGCCCGCGATAGCTCAGTATCCTTCCAGCGCACGTAGTAGAGTGTTTGACCGTCGGCACTCCACCTCGGTGCGATTCCACCTTCGCGTGACACCCGAACGGAAGGACCTACTGGGATACCATCCTCGGTACGCTGGACGTAGACCTGGTGTCCTTCGAGATGCTGGGAATCGAACGCGAACACTTCACCGTCGGCGGTGAAGTCCGCGGTTCCGACGAATTGGGCGCCCTGGCTTAAAGATCGAGAGTGTCCAGTGCTCAGCTCGAGGAGCAGTGAAGGGCCCGCATCAAGCGTCCGATATGCGAGTCGCGTGCCGCTCGAATTCCAGGCAATAGGCCAATAGAAGCCAATTCCCATGACCAAGGTGTCTGGCTCACCGCCGCCGACCGCGGGGCGCCGCATGATACCGCGATCCCAGGAACCGTAGGTGATGAAGCGGCCACCTGGTGTCCACAACGGGCCAAGAGCGAGCTCTCCTTCTGTGATGTTCACGCCCCTACCAGATGCATCGTACACTCGAACCTGTTCGCCGCCGCTCTCGCGTACGCTCACTACGATGCGTGTCGCATCAGGCGCCAGATCGACTGTCTGGTGATAATTCTTGCGCTCGTGCGTCACTTGTCTCACCGTGCCGTCCGGGTTCTCGACCACGAGCTCGTCCGTCTCATCTGCGAGGTAGACGATTGCGCCAGATCTTGAAACCGCAAACTGCGGTGTCCAATTGATGACCTCGACCCCTAACGCGATTGGTGTCGCCTCGCCGACAATCCTGCTCGTACCAGCATCGAACGGCGCAGCGAGTAGCGTTCCGTCACCCTGCGCAAACACGATGGTACCGGGAGGCACGAAGTGGGGCGCGAACGCTTCCCGGGTCGAATCGATGGCAACCGTCCCGGTGGCAAGGTCTAGCACGCCCATCCTTGGTGGCGCGCGCCAGTTGGTGACAAAGAGGGACTGGCTATCGGATCCAGGATTGAACCAGGCGAGATTAAGGAGACTGTCGGGATCGTTAACGTTCAATGGCGAGACGATCCCTCCGTTCTCCGGGATCCTCGCTACACCTCGGGACCCCAAGTGCCAGAAATAGATCCAGCCGTCCTCACTCCAAGCGAGCCCTCCCCCGTAGCCGACCTCCTCAGGCAAAAGGGGAACGCTTCCGCCTCCGGACACACGCACCTTCTCGAGCGCCCAGCCCTTGTTGAAGGCGATCCACTCTCCGTCGGGGGAAAACGTGGGGTTCAATGCACCCTCGGTTCCCGCGATGGGGGTAGCTTGAAGGTCGTCCAGCTCTCTGCGAAACAGTCGATGCGGACCAGCACTGTCATTCCCGACGAAGACGACCATACGACCGTCCGGGGAGACGTCAAGCAACCCACTCACTGGTAGGTATCGGGCCGTACCCAGCTCAGACCGCACGGGCCCTGCTGACTGCGCTGGTGTTGTAGCCGGAGCGCGCGTCCAACCCCAAACAGCGGCCGCTAGTGCACTCCCACCGACCAGAATCGCACCCAACGCGATCGATCGCCACTTTGCCGCTTGTGCCGCGACCTGAGCGCTGCCAACTCTGTGTCTGAACGCCGCGGTGCGCAGTGCTGCCGCAAACGCCTCCGAGCTAGAAAACCGATCGGCCGGCAACTTCTCCAATGCCTTGGCCACCGCCGCCGCCACGTTGGGCGGCACGGCCTTCCGTACCTTGGTGACCGGCTGCGCCTCCTCGGTCACGATCTTCATGATGATCTGCTGCGCCGAGGAGCCCACGTGTGGCGGACTCCCCGTCAGCATCTCGTAGAGCACGGCGCCCAACGAGTAG
>JBFGIA010000175.1:0-2214 GCA_041577935.1 Gemmatimonadota bacterium
GAGGTGTTCGGGTTTCCGGTCAAGGGCGGCCAGCGACAGATAAAGAGCCGCTTGGGGATCGTTTCCCAGGAGAACAACTTGGACCCCGACCTGACGGTGCTCAAGAACCTGCTCGTCTTTGGTCGCTACTTCGGGCTGCCGTACGGCGAGCGGAGGCTGCGCGCCGAAGAGCTGCTCGAGTTTGTGCAGTTGAGCGAAAAGCGCGACGCCCACATCCGCGAGCTTTCGGGCGGCATGCAGCGCCGGTTGACGCTGGCGAGGGCGCTGATCTCGAACCCCGAGCTGCTGATCCTCGACGAGCCGACGACCGGGCTCGATCCGCAGGCCCGCCACGTCGTGTGGCAGAAGCTGAGGGCACTGAACCGAGCCGGTGTCACGATGCTCCTGACGACCCACTACATGGAAGAGGCCGAGCAGCTCTGCGATCGGCTGTTGATCATGGATCGCGGGGAGATTGTGGTGCGCGGCTCTCCGGCCGACCTGATCGCCGAGCACATCGGTGCCGAGGTCATCGAGTGCTTCTTGCGCGGCGACGACGACCAAGACGCGATCGCCGAGCTCCATTCGACCGCCGACCACGTCGAGCAGGCCGGCGACGAGGTGTACGGCTTCTTTCGCGACGCCAACGCGGCCCGAGCGATCCTCCCCCGGATCGCCAGCCTCGACTTCATCCACCGGCGGGCTACGCTCGAGGATGTGTTCCTCAAGCTCACCGGCCGCGAGCTCCGCGATTGAGCGCCATCGCTGCACCCGTCGATTGGGTTCGAGGCGCCAGCCGCGTATGGTCCCGAAACTTCGAGTCGTGGAAAGATTTCGCGGCGGCGTCGTTGGTCGGCACGTTGGCCGAGCCGATCCTGACGCTGCTGGCGATCGGTTATGGCCTGGGTCGGTTTGTGAATCCGATCGACGGTCAGCCATACGTGGCGTTTCTAGCGCCGGGTCTGATCGCGTCGACGGCGATGACGGCGGCGGCGTTCGAGACGACGTTCGGCTCGTTCACGAGATTGACCGAGCAGCGAACATTTGAGGCGATCGTGAAGACGCCGGTCGCAGTCGAGGAGATCGTCGCCGGCGACATCTTTTGGGGAGCGTCCAAAGGTGCGCTCGGTGGGGCGTTCGTGTTGGTGATCATGGCGTTCCTCGGTCTTGTGAACTCGCCGGTAGCGATCGCGGCGCTGGGAGTGGCGTTCGTGGTCGGCGTCATGTTTGGTGCCCTCGGAATGGCGTACACCGCGCTGTGCCCGTCGTACACTTTCTTCAACTACTTTTTCACGCTCGTAATCACCGTCATGTACTTGTTCAGCGGGGTGTTCTTCCCGCTGACCGGGTTGCCTGATTGGGCGGTGGTGGCGGCGCAGTTCCTGCCGCTGACACATGCCGTCGTGCTCACGCGGACGCTGACGACCGGGGTTCCGATCGCGGATCTGTGGATGCACGTGGGCGTGCTGGCGCTCTTTACCGTGGGCGCTTTTTGGCTCGCCACGCGCCTCATCCGGCGACGACTCATTCGTTGACGACGAAACTCACTCCAGAGCTCGAGACGATCGCGGCCGATCGACGCCGCGGCGCGGCTGAGGTCGCCGACAAGCTGATTACGTGGGGCGAACGCTGGATCGACGATTCTGGTACTCACGTGGCGGAAGCGACGTCGCAGCTGATCGACGTCGCGCGGTCGCAAGCGGCGCTGGCGCCGGTGCTGAGGATCGCCAACGATTTTCTGGTCGAGCTCGAGCGTCGCGAGGGGGCGGATGACGTCGCGACGCGTGAGGGCATCGCTACCGTCGCAGCTGATTGGCGCAAGCGGCTGGCGGCCGCCGCCGAGTCGATCCGGTTACATGTGTGTCGCGCGATGGAGGGCGTCGAGGTGGTCTACACGTACTCTGCGTCGAGCACGATCCGGCGCGCAATCGAAGCCCACCACGCGGCCGGTAACTGGTTTCAGGTCGTCATGTCGGAAAGTCGACCGGGAAGCGAAGGATCACGCATGGCGGCGGGATTGGCCGAGCGCGGTGTTCCCGTCAAGCTCGGTATCGACGCCTGGTTGTGGGGTGCGCTCGAGGACGAAGGCGCGCTGCTGTTGGGCGCCGATGCGCTGCTGCCAGGTCGTTGGGTCAACAAGGTCGGCTCACATGCACTCGTTGCGCGGGCGGCTGACCAGGGAATCGAGGTTATCGTGGCGGCCGATACGACCAAACGGCTGCCACAACCGCTGGC
>JBFGIA010000176.1:0-2211 GCA_041577935.1 Gemmatimonadota bacterium
GTTCAGTCTTGAAGAACTTGTCGCGAGGGTTCGATCCGCAACTAGACGGATCCGGCTCACGGGCGAACAGCCGACCGATTCGTCGGATGAAGACCTCCACGCGATAGAATTCGACGCGCTGCGCGTGGACCCGTTGCGGCGCGAAGTCCATGTCGATGGCGACGCCGTGCATCTCACCGTTCGAGAGTTCGACTTGCTCCATTTTCTGGCCCGGAACCCGGGTAGACCCTTCACGCGAATGCAGCTCCTCGAGCGTGTCTGGGACATACAGTACGAAGGCTACGATCGTACCGTTGACTCGCACATCCAGCGTCTTCGAGCGAAGATCGAACCCGACCCCGGTAATCCGAAGTTCATCTGTACCGTTTGGGGCGTCGGGTACAAGTTCGAAGAACAGGAATGACCGCGGGTCCGGGACCGGTACCGGAGATGCCCGTCCTCGGGCGCTCCACGCCGCGTCGTTCGCTGTTCTGGAAGGTCGCCGCACTTCTCGTCGGCATGCAGATCGTGATCGGTCTCCTCGCCGTAGCGTTGAGCGCATACTTTGCGTACGATGCCGCGCTGGTGCTCGTAGAGAACGGCATTCGACTCCGTCTGGATGGCCTGGCGGAGGAGGTGGAGTTGCGGGTTCCAGATCTCTCGGAGGGTCTCACGTCGGTTCCGGACCCACTAGTCAACGACCTCTCGACACGGTTTCCGGACCCCGTCACGATCATCGACGACAGCGGCCAGCCGGTACTCGTGGTTCGTCCGAATCCGGCGGTTTTTCCGGAAATCGGCCTGGCTGAGAGGCCGTCGACACTGCCTGCCGATCTACGCACAATGCTCGAGACGGGCGACGTGATCGTCAGTGTGGACGGAGCGTCGTTCGGCTTAGCGCCGCTGTATGACGCGGCGGGATTTCTCGCGGGGGGCGTACTCGTTAATCCACTCGAGAATTCAATCGGTCGTGAACTTGCCGGCACACGAGCGGCCCTCTACCGCGCCGTGTTTGTCGTCAGCCTTGTCGCCGGTCTGGCGGCTCTGCTGATTGGCGCTCTGCTCACGTGGCGGATCATTCGTCCACTGCGCTCGATGACCGGACAGGTGGAGAGGATAGGGCAGGGGGACTACGCCGTTCGGCTTCCCCACGAAAGAAGTGATGAGTTCGGCCGCCTTTCGGACGCCATCAACGCAATGGCGGCGCAGGTCGAGCACAGCTTCGAGTCGTTGCGCGCAACCGACCGCCTGCGGCGAGACCTCGTGGCAAACATCGGTCACGACCTTCGTACACCGTTGACCGTCATGCGGGGCTACGTCGACGAGGCTCGCCGCGCACTCGGAGAGCGTGACGCCGAAACAGCCATCGAAATGCTCGACACGGCCAGCGAGCAAACGAAGTACATCACGGCCCTGGTGGAAGATCTCTTCGAGCTGTCTCTGCTCGATAGTCCGCGACCTCCGCTCAGGCTGGAGCCGGTGCCGCTCGGTGAACTGGCGCGGGAGGCAGCCTCCTCGCAACAAAGATTGATCGACGCCGCGGGATGTTTCTTCGACGTCACGATTGAGGAAGGTCTACCCGTCGTTCAGGCGGACGGGGTACGGCTTCTTCGGGTCCTGAACAACCTGTTGGACAACGCGCGAAAGCATACACCGAGGGGCTCGCAGGTTAGCCTGCGCGCTGCGCGACAAGGCTCCGACGTTGCCTTCAGCATTTCGGACAGCGGGCAAGGAATCGATCCGAAAACACGGGCGAATCTTTTTGACCGTTACTCTCGCGGTGAAGGGCCGCGAACACGGGAAGGAACCGGGACCGGCCTGGGGCTGGCGATAAGCAAGGCGATCGCCGAGGCCCACGGCGGTCGGCTGCAAGCACACAGCACCTTAGGGGAGGGCTCAACGTTCACGCTGTTCGTACCGGTCCACAAGACCTGATTAGCAACAACAAAAAAGGCCCGGCCTTACAGGGCCGGACCTTTTGAAGCGACAAGAGTCCGCCTTACTTGATTCTGATCGGCCTCGGCTTGGTCTCTTCTGCCTTCGGAATGCGGATGTCCAGCACACCGTCGTGATAGGTGGCCTCGACCTTGTCCGCGTTCACCGTCTTCGGCAGATCGAAGGAGCGATAAAAATGACCGAACCGCCGCTCGACGCGAACAAAGTTGGCCTTCTCTTCCTTCTGCTCAAACTTGCGTTCGCCGCTGATCGAGAGCGTGCCGTCCTGGTAGTTGA
>JBFGIA010000177.1:0-2078 GCA_041577935.1 Gemmatimonadota bacterium
AAGATCTTCTTCCAGATCTCGGGTGCCGGTCACGAGGCGGTGCTGGCGGCCGCCGGGAAGCTGATGCGGCCCGGGTACGACTGGTTCTACCCCTACTATCGCGACCGGGCGCTTTGCTTGGCGCTCGGTATGTCGATCGACGCGATGTTGCTGCAGGCGGTTGGGGCGGCGGACGATCCACAGTCGGGCGGGCGACAGATGCCGTCCCACTGGGGCGCGATCGAGCTCAACATCGTGTCCAGCTCGAGCCCGACCGGCACGCAATTCCTTCAGGCCGTCGGCTGCGCCGAAGCCGGTTACCGGATGGGGCGCATACCCAAGCTGGCTGGGCGACTGCGCGATACCGATGGTGGTTTTCACGATGACGAGGTGGTCTTGGTGTGCGCCGGGGATGGTACGACCAGCCAAGGCGAGTTCTGGGAGTCGCTCAACACGGCGTGCAACCTCGAGCTGCCGGTGCTCTATCTGATCGAGGACAACCAGTACGCGATCAGCGTGCCAGTGGAAGTGCAGACCGCCGGCGGTTCGATCTCGGCGCTGGTGCGGTCGTTCCCGAACCTGCATGTCCGGGAGGTCGACGGCTGCGACCCGGTGGCGTCGTACCGGGTGCTGGAAACGGCGATCGATCACTGTCGTGCGGGCCGCGGGCCGGCGTTTGTTCACGCCCACGTCATTCGGCCGTACTCGCACTCGCTGTCGGACGACGAGCGGATGTACAAGCCCGATGCTCAACGCGAGGAGGAGGCGGGACGCGACCCGATCCGGACGTTCCCGATGATGTTGGAGCGCGAGGGTATCGCTACCGGCGAGGAGCTCGAGGCGATGCGCAACGAAATCGACGCCGAGATCGAGGCCGCGACTGATCGTGCGCTGGAGGCAAAGCAACCCGAGCCCGAGACGGCGCTCGATTACGTCTACTCGCCGCACGTCGATCCGACCGACGAATCGTTCTCGTCGCGGCCCGAGTTCGAGGGCGATCCGACGACGATGGTGGACCTGCTTAACCACTGTTTAAGCGACGAGATGGAACGCGACCCCAGGATCCTCGTTTTTGGCCAAGACATCGCCGACGCCAGCCGTGAAGAAGTGTTGGACCACGTCAAAGGCAAGGGCGGCGTGTTCAAGGTCACCGCCAACATCCAGCGCCGCTTTGGCGGCGTGCGGGTGTACAACTCGCCGCTCGCCGAGGCCAACATCGTGGGTCGCGCGATCGGGTTGGCGACCAGGGGCCTCAAGCCGGTCGTCGAGATCCAGTTCTTCGACTACGTCTGGCCGGCGTACCACCAGATTCGGAACGAGCTGGCGCTTCTCAGGTGGCGCTCGAACGACGACTTCTCCGCGCCGCTCGTGATACGTGTTCCGTGTGGCGGGTACTTGAAGGGCGGCGCGATCTATCACTCGCAGTCGGGCGTCGTGCTGTTTACGGCCAATCCGGGTTTGCGCGTCGTCATGCCAGCCACCGCCGAGGACGCCAACGGGCTGTTGCGAACCGCGATCCGGTGCGACGACCCGGTGATCTTCCTCGAGCACAAGCACCTCTACCGTCAGACGTACAACAAAGGTCGCTATCCGGGGGATGATTACATGATCCCGTTCGGCAAGGCGGCTACCGTGCGTGGCGGCGGTGACCTTACGATCGTGACGTACGGCGCCACCGTGCAGCGATCGCTGACGGCAGCCAAGGAGGCAGCCAAAGAGGGGATTGAGGCCGACGTCTTGGACCTGAGAACGCTGTCGCCCTACGACTGGTCGGCGATCGAGGCTTCGATCCGGCGCACCAACAAGGCGCTGCTCGTGTACGAGGATCCGGTTTCGTGGGGCTACGGTGCGGAGATCGCGACCCGCATCGCCGACGAGTTGTTCGAGTACCTCGACGGTCCGGTTCGTCGCGTGGGCGCGCTCGACACCCAGGTTGGCTACGCGCCGAGCCTCGAAGACGCGATCCTACCGCAAGTCGAGGACATCCACCGCGCCATCCTCGAGCTGGCGCGTTACTAGCAACCCATGATCGAGCTTCCGGTCCGCACTCGCGAGCGCAGGGTTCTTCTCGACATCACGAGCGAAGTCAGCGCAGCGAT
>JBFGIA010000178.1:0-2054 GCA_041577935.1 Gemmatimonadota bacterium
TAAAAGGCGTGCCACGATGATAATGCGTCGCAGAGCAGTGCTTTTGGGACCAAAAAGCCCTTTCGCGACCGACTTATGCGCTCGAAATGCCCGCTATGCAGGGACCGAATCGTCCAACATTGTGGACGATTCGAGGCGACCGCCGAGCCGCTCAGCGAGCGACGCCCCAGACCATCACACCGCCAAACCGGGCCGTAGCCGCCACGAGCAGGGCACAGACAATTGTCAGAACGCCGATCAGCGCCCGTACGCGCCTGCTGTCTCATGAGGACTGGACGGCTCGCCGGCTTCCGCAGTAGTGCATGCCGGCAAGTGCGGCAAACGTCACCACGGACGCGATGAACGTGTACAGCGCCAGTTCCTCATGTTGCTCGACGAGCTCGTCGACGATAGGCGTACCCTCGGCCGCTTCCTCCATCGACTCCCCCGTGAAATAGGCGAAAGCAGCACCAGCGGCACCAAACCCACTCAGAACAAGCAACGTCAGTCTCCAACGCACATCACCCGAAACGAGCCATGGCACCGCGACCAGCGCGGCCGCAATCAGGAAGGCGATCGGGAAGTGAACCGCCATCGGATGAAGCTGCGGGATCTCGTACTGAAGAACGTCGCCCATGGCCGGCGTTTGAAGGTTGTGGGTAGACCGGCCAACTGCGCCGGTACGTGTGTAACTTAGGAGCGAATCTGCGTTCGGGGCAACCGAATCAGATTTACCTGTCATCACCCCGACTATTTCGCGAGATGAAGTTTTTTTCGACACTGGTCGCGGCCACGCTTGGCTCGCTGATAGCGATGGCTGTGGTCGTCGTTTTCTTCTTCATGTTCTTCCTGGCACTGGCCGCCTCGTCTGAAGATGTTCCACGCGTCAGGGACGGTTCCGTACTCGTTGCCGAGGTCTCCGGTCCGGTCCCTGAGCAGGTATCGGGTGATCCTTTCTCAAGACTGCTGACTGACGAACCTGCGCTCGACCTTCGAACCTTCAAGCGCGCTCTCGAGATGGCATCGGTCGACCCCAGGATCTCCGGTCTGTGGCTGAAGATCGGCACGTCCACAACGCCCTGGGCCACGATGCAGGAGATTCGGTCGGCCCTGGTCGATTTCAAAGCCTCGGGAAAACCAGTCGTCGCGAGCAGCGAGGACTTCTTTGTTACCGAGTCCGAATACTTCTTGATGTCCGCCGCTGACAGCATCTATGCGGCGCCGGGGGGTCTCTTCGAGTTCAATGGCTTTGCAATCGTGGCCTCGTTCTACAAGGGCCTCCTCGACAAGCTCGATCTCCAAGCGCAGGTCGTGCGAGCCGGAAAGTTCAAGTCGGCGGTAGAGCCGTATCAGCGGACGGACTTCTCCGACGAGAACCGAGAGCAACTCTCGGAACTCATTCGCGGCCACGAGTCGGAATACCTTGAGGCGATTTCCGCGGCCCGCCAGATCTCGGTTGACCAACTTCGCACATTGGCGAAAGAGGATGCCGTCCTCGCGGTCGAGCAAGCGCTTGAGGCGGGACTGATAACCGGGCTGCTCCACGCGGATCAGTTGGAGGAAGTTTTGAGATCCAGCGTGTCCGCCGACTCTGCAGCCGACCTTCGGACGATACCGATTAAACGTTACGCACGAACTCCCGCGTCCAGTGCGGGCCTGCGCGAAGGACGCGGAGGCGAAGTCGCGGTCGTGTATGCGGTGGGGACAATCGTTGGCGGAACAAGCGATAGCGATTCACCCTTCGTCACGGGTCTTGTAGGTTCGGACACGTTCGCAGAGGCGATGCGGGAGGCGCGCAAGTCGGAGTCGGTCAAGTCGGTTGTCGTGCGTGTCAACTCACCGGGCGGTTTTGCGCCCGCCGCAGACGCCATGTTGCGCGAGATCGAACTCACCGCAGCCGAGAAGCCGGTCGTAGTGTCGATGGGTGACCTCGCCGCATCCGGCGGGTATTGGATCTCGATGGCAGCGGACACGATCGTCGCAGACCCACTTACATTGACAGGCTCGATCGGTGTGTTCAGCCTGTTCTTCGACACCGGCGACTTCTTCCGAAACAAGCTGGGGGTGACGTTCGA
>JBFGIA010000179.1:0-2013 GCA_041577935.1 Gemmatimonadota bacterium
CCGCGTCAGCTCCGCGACATCCTTGTCGAGCGTCGCCGAGAACAGCATCGTCTGGCGATCGGGCGACGTCTGGTCGAGAAGCTCGCGGACCTGGGGCATGAAACCCATGTCAGCCATCCGGTCCGCTTCGTCGACCACGACGATGTCGACGTCAGCCAGGGCCACCGCCTGTTGCTCGATGAGGTCGGTCAGGCGGCCAGGCGTCGCGACAACGACGTCCGTGCCCCGACGCAGGTTTTTCCGCTGAAACTCGTAGCCGACGCCGCCGTACACCGCGAGCACCCATCGTTTGTACGCCCGTCCGAGCGGCATCAGCTCGCGGCTGATCTGTTCTGCCAGCTCGCGAGTGGGAGCCAGGATGAGCGCACGGGGATGCCGTGATTCCGCCTTGCCGACTCGGGAGATGACGGGCAAGCCGAAGGCAAGCGTTTTGCCTGAACCGGTTGGTGCTCTTCCCAGGACATCGCGGCCCGACATGAGGTCTGGGATGGCGGCTTCCTGGATGGGGAAGGGTTCGTTGATAGATCGTTTGGCCAGTGCGGCCGCGAGCTGCGGCGGCACGCCGAGTTCGGCGAAGGTAGACATGGTTATTGCTCCTCTTGACCCACCTCTGTTGCGGGTGGGCAGGTACGGGGGGTAGGGCTCGACGCCCGTAATCCGTACTTCCACGAGGATCGAGTAGCGGGGGGTCGAGGTGGCGCCCCACGCCGTCAGCGCCGATCCACCGGTGCGCTTGACGATGCGCGCGAAAACCTCGATCCGGTGTGGCGGTGGCGCAACGTTAGCAGGTACTGGCAGGCTCGGTTCGTCAGTGCGCAAAACCCTCGTCTGACCGGGTCGTCGGGCTCACATCGAATGACGTGCGTAGCACATCAACGGGTGGTGCTGTCCGAGCGTCAGGCCCGTCGTGCCACGAATGTCACCCGCCGGCCGGTGCGATACCGCTTTTCGAGGTCAGGCACCGTTGGCTTGATCCGTTCGATGTGTCCGAAGCCGAGCTGGTGGAGTAGTGCTTCGATGGCCGGAGCGTTGGGTTTGAATTGGATGTTCACGTCTTCGGTTCGCCACAGGCTGGTGGTCGCGTCTGAGGAGACTGCGCTGGAACGTCGCGGTGCTCGCATCTCCCAAAGGGGACGATGGACGAACGGCGTCTTGATCACGTTCGAATCGACGACGAGCACGTCGGTCGTGAGTGCGGCGATCTTCTTCATTGCGAGCACCGGGTTCTCGAGGTGGTAGAGGATCCCAAAACAGAACGCGATGTCGAACGTCCCGTGGACCGCTCGGTCGAGGTCGTCGATGGCCATGACGCGGAAGTCGACGTTGGCGAGCTCGAGCGCCGATTTGATCAGGTTCGCTTGTTCGATGTAGTGCGGGACGATGTCGAAGCCAAGCACTTGGTCGGCGCCACGCCGGGCAGCTTCGACCGAAAAGCCGCCGCAGTTGCACGCCACGTCGAGAACCCGCCGACCCTCAATGCTGCCGCCGCTGGCAGCCTCGATAGCGGGAAAGGCGTGCGCGATGAGGTTGGGGACACGAGTGCGTTCGACGTCGCGCCGCTGTGCATCGGGTACGTGAGTGCTGAGGCCATAGGGCAGATCGATGGCGTGGTGGAATGGGGCCAGACGGCTGAGCTCCGATCGGAGTTCGTTCTCGGCGATCATGATCAGTCGTTCCTATTGCCCGGCGCGGGACTCTAATCGTGTCTCTCTCATCGGGCGGACGAGCCGTCATGGTGCTTGTCCCGTCGGCGGCCGCAGCCGATCGCCCCACGCCTCCGTGTAGCGGTCGAGGACCATCGCGATGAGCGCCAGGGCGATACCAACCTCGACGCCGAGACCCAACAGGCTTCGAGTCAATGCCCGGATTGTCTCGAAGCCCAGTGCGCCGCCACCGACGAAACCGGCGATGATGACCATGGCCAACACCATCATGATCACCTGGTTGATCGCAGCCATGATCGTCGGCGCCGCCAGTGGGATCCGGACCCCGAGCATGGTCTGGCGCGACGTC
>JBFGIA010000180.1:0-1969 GCA_041577935.1 Gemmatimonadota bacterium
GAAGACAAGCACGGCCGTGAGGAGCGTGGAGCGGGTCGGCAAGCGAGATCACCCTTCCCGATGCCGGCGCAGCAGCGAGTCACGCGACGGCACTCCGCGCCCGCGACCGGCGTGGCGTCCGCAGGCGGTCACGGATCCTATCGCCCGTGACGGGCGACGTGATGTGAAGAGGAATGACCGGCAGGTGGGTGAGTGTGGTCGGGGAGACAGGATTTGAACCTGCGACCCCTACGTCCCGAACGTAGTGCTCTACCGGGCTGAGCTACTCCCCGACGGTGGGAACCGCAAAATACCCGCTACTCCTCTTCGCGGCCAAAACGCGAGATCAACAGGGTCACGGTGCCACCCGCCACGATCAACGCCAACGCCCCCGCGACCTGAGACGATACCGGTGTAAAAAAGGTCGTCGGATAATCCTCGGGGTCGAGCTCGCCGATGTTGTCCGCGGTGACGACCCGGCCCTTGATGATGGTCTCTCCGAGTACCGGATCCACTGGACGCTGGAACGGCCATAAACCCACCACCGCCCCGAGCAGCAATCCAAGCAGCAAGCCGAGCGTCGGTTTCGCGTGCTGTGCCAGGAGCCACCGCAGCAGATTGCTGATCACCGCCACTCCCGCGAGGACGCCGATCCCGACCGGGAGCAGCACGCGCAGCGCGGGTTCCATGGCAGCCGCCATGTCACCCGCTTCGAGCGCGAGCTTGAAAACGTCGATCGCCGAGAGGATCGGGATGTACTGCCCTAAAACGAGCAGCAGGTAACCCCCGCTCACTCCCGGCAGAATCATCGCACTGGCACCCGCGACGCCAGCGACGAGCAACATGATGGTATTCCCCGCAGCCAGGCCTGCAGATGTGGTGCCACTCTGTTGGAGAATCGCTAGCACAATCATCGCGCCCAACCCCACCATCACTCCGATCCACATCGCCCGTGTCGGCGGGCGCACCATCCGCCAAACCACGGGGACCCCACCCAGCGTCAAGCCGATAAAGAGGCTGTACATGATCCAGCGGTGGTGTACGACCAACTCCTTGATCGCACCGGCGAACACCAGCACGGCGATCAGCGCCGCGCCGACGACTGTCGTCAGCACGATCACCGAGGAGCGCACGAACCTCAGCGTCGAGACCTCGGCCACCGCACGCACGAAACGCGGGTACACGCCAGCCGCCAGCAACATCGTGCCACCGCTGATCCCGGGCACCAGATTGGCCAACCCCATCAGCACGCCGCCGACCGCGCCCCGCACCGCCAACAAGGGGAGCCGGACGGTCGTCAGTCTTCCCCCCGCAGTGATACGTCTTCCCAGCGCTTCAGACCGGGGATCGCCCGATGGTTGGTTAGATCGAGCTGGATCGGAGTAATCGAGATGTAACCCGCCTCGACGGCCAAGAAGTCCGAACCCTCGGGCCCCTCCCAAGTTGGAGCGCCACCGCCGATCCAGTAGTACGTCTTGCCGCGGGGGTCGACATCCGTCACGATCGGGTCTTCGTACGTCCGCTTGCCGAGCGAGGTCACTCTGGTACCCCGAACCTGCGCCGGATCGCGATCGGGCAGATTGATGTTGAGTAACGTGTTTGACGGGAACGTCGCCTCAACCGGCCCACTCACGATTTCCTCGGCCAATCGCCGCACCACCGACTCGTATCCGTCGATCCATCGCTCGTTACCGTGCGAGAGCGAGATCGCGATCGACGGGATGCCGAGCAGTGTTCCCTCCATCGCCGCGGACACGGTGCCCGAGTACAGAACATCCTCACCCATGTTTCCGCCATGATTGATACCACTGAAGACGAAATCGGGCTGCCGGTCCAAGACAGCGCTCACGGCCAACATCACGCAATCGGTCGGCGTGCCATCAACGTGGTACTCGTTGTCACCGGTTTGTCGAATCCGGAGTGGATTGTGCAGCGTTAGAGAGTGACTGGTCGCCGACTGCTCGCGGTCGGGGGCCACGACGACCACATC
>JBFGIA010000181.1:0-1945 GCA_041577935.1 Gemmatimonadota bacterium
AATATCAGGCGGTGGACCGATTGAAGGATTACGTGACCTAGGTGCCGGGGAACGGTCGGCGGCACGAACCGAGGCCGCAGGCTGTCCCAAGTGAACCACTCCAGGGCAGGGGGGAGGGTGTCGCCGGTTGGCGGCACCCTTTTTTATGGAGCGAGGAGGCTGGATCTGCGGATGATTGCTCTGCTACCGTCCGCCGAATGAACAAAGCGAGACGAGCTGTGCGCGAATTGGCGGTTGTCCTGCTTGGAGCGGTATGCGGATGCGGCGACTCGGCGCTCCAAGATGAGAACATCTTGTCCGATCAGGACCTCGTGCCCGAGAGCGGCATCTACGATCCTGGGAGTGGTGCCTTCTACGTCGGAAGCTCTACCAAAGGGAACATCACGCGTGTGGATGCCGACGGTACGGAGTCGATTTTCTACGCGCCCCCTTCTTCGGAGACGTGGCGGACGACGGGTGTGACGGTAGACGCCGCAGCCCGGCGTCTGTGGGTCTGTGCTCAAGAGGGAACGCCAGGCGAGATCGCTAGACGGCAGATTTGGGTGTTCGATCTGACGCGAGCCGAGCTGGCGGTCGAGCTTGATCTCGATGGCGCAGCCGAGGGCTCCACCTGCAACGATATCGCGGTCGATGGCGAGGGCCTTGCGTATGTCAGCGACTCTGCAAACCCGCGCGTCTATCGGGCAAATGCAGCAGACGAAATGATAGAAGTCTGGGCCGATGATCCGCTCCTCGACTCGGATGTCAGTGGGATTTTCGGCGGCAATGGCATCGCGGTCACCGACAACGATCAATACGTGCTTCTTTCGAAGACAATCCTGTCGACGGCGACTCCCCGACTGCTGCGCATCGAACGCGCCAACCCGACGAACATCTCGGGTATCACGACGACCCCGGAGGTCACCATGACCGCGGACGGCATCAGCTTTCTCGATGGAGACCTATACGTGGCGGCCGTCGGCTCGGGCGAGATCTTCCGGCTGACCAGCGCGGACCAATGGATGACCGCAACGGTCACAACCTCGATGCAGCAGATCGGGACATCGACCGTGCGCCCCGCCGAGGGTGACCTCTACGGGATCTACAGCGACATCACCAATGCTCTTTTGGGACAGCCGATCAATCCGCCGTTTCGGATCTACCGGATCGACCTCGCCTCTTTTGAATGATCGCTGTCGGCTTGTCACCAGGCGATCCGTTGCCTATGGTGCGCGCCGTCGTGGTGCGAGCGGCCATCATTTTCTTGCTTTGCTTGACCGTAACCGCGCCCGCGGGCGCGCAGGAGGGGTCGTGTCCGCCAGGCAATTTGCTGGCGGGCAAATCGCCGTCCGCCTCAAAAGGGGTGGGGTCTAGCCGCCGGCTTACCAACGGCACCATGACCGCCGAAGGCGATTCGTGGGAGAGCGAGCTCACGTCGATCTTCAGCGATCCCGGTAGCCACGTGGTGTACGACCTCGGGCAATCGGTGCGAATCACCGCGGTCGACCTCCAAGGCGACAACAACGACGAGTACATCGTCGAGTTGTCGGAGGATGGAACGACCTTCGTGCGGCTGTGGACCGCAGACCCCGCTTCTGGCCAGGGCATGCGACGACGGAGCGCTCAAAACCTCGCCGGGCGGGGTCGCTACGTTCGACTGCGTGCGCAAGGCGGTGACGGTTACTTCAGCCTCAGCGAGATCCAGGTCTTCTGCGAGAAGCCGTCGAAGTGGCCTCCGCCAGTAACGGTCAAGGCCACCGCGAGCGGCTGGTGGAAGAGGATCATGCAGAAACGCGACCATCGCTATCGGCTTGGTCTCGCCTTCCTCGGTCTCCTTTGTTTCGTCGCCCTCTTTCGTGTCGAGCGGAGCAAGACCGCGCTCGGCGTTGCCGTGGCGTTGGCCCTCGCGATGTTGGCAAGCGCCAGCTACCGCTTTTACGGCGCCCGGCACGCCCCTTGGTTCGCA
>JBFGIA010000182.1:0-1920 GCA_041577935.1 Gemmatimonadota bacterium
GAGTGCGATCGCCAAGAAGCACAACGGAGAGGTCGTCGCCGTCGCTGTCGCCGAAGTGCCGGAGGGAGAAGCACTTTTGACCGGCCGCCGCCGCGTTCGGGAGTTAAGACCAGTACTCGAGAAGGCGGTCGAGCTCGGCTTCGCACACGATGTCAAGACACACCCGGTGGCAAAGATCGCGCACCGGATCAGTCACGCTATCGTGCAGACCGCGCGCGAGGAGCATTGCAACTTTCTTGTCATCGGCTCAGCACACCGACAGTCTTTTTTTGAGCGCGTCGTCGCCACGATCGTGGAGCGCGTGCTGAAGGATGCGCCGTGCCAGGTTGGTGTCGTCTACGGGGATCTCGAACACGGTAAGGTGCGCCAAATCGTGTTGCCGGTTACAAAGAGCAGGAATGCCAAGCTTGCCGCCGAGCTTGTTCCCGCGTTCGCCGAGCGTTTCGACGTGCCCGTCCGGGCGCTCACGGTGGTGGCGCGCGATGGCGACCAGCCTTCCGAGGAGGAGTTTGTCGCTGGCGCTCGAGAGACCCTAAGGACAGCCGACTTGGGTGTCGAGTTGGAAGTGTTGCGGCGCCGCGAGCCGGCCCAAGGATTGCTCGGAGCGATCCGATACGGTGACCTGGTGATTTTGGGGGCTCCCAGCCGAGGACTTGTGACCCCGGTCTTCGGCGAGACGATACCGATGGAAATCGCTAAGCGCGGTCGCAACCCTGTCGTTGTGGTGCGCGACCTCGATGAACGGGTGCGACGGTTCGAACGCGTTTTCTTCCGAAGGAGTTAGATCACGATGCAAGCCACGACCGACGGTCCACTCGCTGAGCTCGCCCAGCGCTTTACCGATTTCATTCCTACTCTCACGGCGGGCCTCTTTGTCCTGCTGCTCGGGGTCGGCTTGGGCTGGCTTGCCAAGCGGGTCACGGTGTGACTCCTGGTCTGGCTCAGGCTCGACCGGCTGAGCGGGAACGTTGGGTGGCGGGCCGCCTTCGGCAAGGGCGATGTACGGGCTCAGCTGTACGAGTTGGTGGGATCGGTGGTGATGGCGATCGTCATCCTCACACTGGTTGATCAAGCCGTCCAGATTTGGGGGCTCATCGTTCTCGCGCAGCTGATCGAGAGGATCATCGAGTACTTACCGCGAATGGCATTGGCCGCGCTCATCCTCGGGGTCGGATCGATGCTGGTCAACACGCTCGCGCAGCGGGTCCAGAACACGCTCGAACGCGAACAAGCTCCGAGACCGCGGCTGTTGGCCGGGATCCTCAAGGCGTCACTGTTGGCGGTGACGATCGCGCTCAGCTTGTGGCAGCTTAACTTTGCACGCCAGATCGTCTTTGCCGCTTTTCTAATCGGCTTCGGTGCGATCGGAGTCGCGTTCGCGATGGCGGTTGGGCTAGGTTCTGCAAAGGCGATTCAGAGCGGTTGGGAGTCGCTATTCAACAGAGAAAAGGATACCTGATGGCACACACGATCCGACGCGCCGATTACTTCTACGTAAACGTCGACGACGTCCCCGGGAAGGCTTACAAGCTGCTCTCACACCTCGCAGAGCTTGGGTTAAATCTGCTCGCATTCCACGCGGTCCCCCTGGGGCCGGAGCGCACTCAGCTGTCCCTGTTTCCCGAGGACACGCTGAAGCTGCAGGACGCAGCCAATAAGGCCGGGTTCGTGCTGGATGGACCGCACCCGGCGTTGCTCGTTCAGGGTGATGATGAGCTGGGTGCGTTCGCTGGGGTCCACGAGAAGCTCTACCAGGCGAACGTCAACGTGTACGCGTCCACCGGCGTGACCGACGGGCAGGGGGCCTACGGCTACGTCATCTACGTCCGGCCCGACGAGATCGACACGGCGATGGCGGCGCTCGAGGGCTGAGGGGGATGTCGCGAACCGAGGTCAGCCCGAGCCCTCGCCGGCCCCGCC
>JBFGIA010000183.1:0-1870 GCA_041577935.1 Gemmatimonadota bacterium
TGGCCGTGACCACCTGCTCGACGATCTGGTCGACTTCCTGCTGGGTCAGCGGAGTCGGTTTCCTGCCAGTGCCGACGAACCCCGTCACCTTTGGAGTGTTCTTGACCACGTGCCAGGCCGGGTCGGACATCTCCATCTCTACCAAGATGTAGCCCGGAAAGAACTTGCGCTGCGTCTCGCGCTTCTTGCCGCCCTTGAGCTCTACGATGGTCTCGGTCGGAATCCGTACCTCGCCGAAGGCGTCGGCCATTCCGAGCGCCTCGGCTCGCTGCTTCAGGGTCTCTCGCACACGCTCTTCGAATCCCGAGTAGGTGTGAACGATGTACCACTGGTGATTGGCTGTCGTTGATTCGCTCATACGCCGAACACCCGGTTGATGCCCTGATACAGCTGCAGGATGACGCGATCCGCCGCCCACAGAAACACAGAGAAAATGACGCTGGTGACAATGACCACGATCGTAGTCCCGATCACCTCTTGACGAGACGGGAAGGCGACCTTTGCCACCTCCGCTTTGACCTCGTTGAGAAACGTCCTGCTTCTAGCGATCCAACTCATGGCTCAATCCGGCTCATTGATTCTTGATCTCTGGCTTCGACTCGGGTGGGGTTGCGACTGGCGAATCCGGCTAGGGGCGTCTGGCGCCGTGGTCCTCGAGCCCGGTGGTTGACTGTTTTCTACCGATCAGTGGCCTAACAGGTGCTTTGCTGGTTTCGTCGGCTAGGCGTTTGACGGCCGCTGGCACGCCAGGAGGGACTTGAACCCCCAACCTTCGGTTTTGGAGACCGACGCTCTACCAGTTGAGCTACTGGCGTGTATCTTTTGCGATCCCAGCCGCTAGGAGCTCTCTCGAGGGCCCCAGCGCTTGGCGCGCCAGTTGCCCACCTGGTTCTCCCGCTCCCGTCGTCGGATGCCCGACATCGAGCGTCCGCCGTGGGATATCGGTGTGCTTGCGTTCTCGTTTTGCCTCTGTTCGCCCCGCTGGGCGTCGTTGCTCTTCTACCGCTGCTCTCTCTAGATCCGAGCTCGACATCGCGCCCTCAGCAGGGGCCTGTCTGACTCGACGAATTCGACTACTCGATGATTTCGGTGACGGTTCCTGCGCCGACCGTGCGGCCGCCTTCGCGGATCGCAAAACGGACGCCCTTCTCCATCGCGATCGGAGCGATCAGCTCCACGTTCAAGTTCACGTTGTCACCGGGCATCACCATCTCTGTGCCTTCCGGCAGTGTCGCAGAGCCCGTCACGTCCGTCGTTCGAAAGTAGAACTGCGGACGGTAACCGTTGAAGAAAGGCGTGTGACGTCCACCCTCTTCCTTCGTCAGAACGTACACCTCACCCTTGAACTTCGTGTGCGGAGTGATCGAACCAGGCTTCGCCAGCACCTGACCGCGCTCCACTTCGTTCTTCTTCGTGCCGCGCAAAAGTACGCCGATGTTGTCGCCTGCCTCGCCGCGGTCCAGAAGCTTGCGGAACATCTCGACGCCGGTCACCACCGTCTTCGTGGTCGGATGGATCCCTACGATCTCCACGTCGTCGCCCACGTTCACCACGCCGCGATCCACTCGGCCGGTCACCACAGTGCCGCGACCCTGAATCGTGAAGATGTCCTCGATCGGCATCAGGAAGTCCTTGTCCACCGCGCGCTCCGGCATCGGAATGTACGAATCGCACTCCGACAACAGCTCGACGATCTTCTGACCCCACTCGCTCTCCGGATCGCCATCCTCCAGAGCCTTCAGCGCCGAACCGCGAATGATCGGGATGTCGTCGCCCGGAAACTCGTACGAGGTCAAAAGCTCGCGAAGCTCCAGCTCCACCAGGTCCAACAACTCCTCGTCGTCCACCATGTCGCACTTGTTCATGAACA
>JBFGIA010000184.1:0-1816 GCA_041577935.1 Gemmatimonadota bacterium
GTCGGGAAGTCGACCGGGAAACAACGCTGTCGTTCGTAGCGTACGAGGTCGGGTCGTCGATCCCGGCGTGACGAAATCCCTGCTGCCGCTCCGCGCACTTGTTGCAAGCGCCGCAATGTTGGTGCTTTGGTGTCGGATCCAGACACGAAAAGGTGAGGTCGAGCCGGTACTCGGTTCCGCGGCGCACGACCTCCGGTTTCGTGAGTCCGACCAGCGGGGTTTCGATCGGCAACCGATCGTCCAAGCCCATTCCGTGACCGATCGCCGCTGCCATCGCCTCGAAGAACATCGGCGTGGCGTCGGGAAAAGGGTTCGCGGCGAGCGGACCGAGAACGATCGCTCGGCAGTCGTTCTTGGCCGCGAACACACCCGCCTTGGCGAGCAGCAAGATGTTTCGGCCCGGCAAGTACGTGGCTTCATCGGGCGATCGTTCGTCGGGTGGATCGACGCCCGTCAGGCTCCAGTGTTCGCCGTAGAGATCGGTGACCGGAAGATCGAGGATCACGAGCGGCGCCACGGCGCTGTTATCGAGCGTTTGCAGCCACTGACTCAGCCAATAGATTTCCGCCCGCTCCCAGACGAGCCCCGATCGGACGTAGACCGGGATGACGGATTCGGCGCTCTGAGCGGACTCGGCCAGCGCCACCGCGCTGTCGATACCCCCCGAGGCGAGCACGCACAGGCTCTTATTCTTGACCACGCGCACAACCTAGCGAGGGGTTGATGGACACAAAAGGAAAAGTCGCTCTGGTGACCGGGTCCGCAGTACGGGTCGGTCGAGAGATCGCTCTGGCGTTAGCTGAGCGTGGGATGAACATCGCGGTCCACTACAGATCGAGCGGCGGTCCGGCGCTGGACACGGTCAAGCGCATCAAAGCGCTGAACGTCGACGCCGAATCGTTCCAAGCGGACCTCGACGAGGTACGCCAGATCAAGCAACTGATCGACAGTATTCGCGAGCGATGGGGGCGTCTCGACGTGCTCGTCAACAGTGCGGCGATCTTCCCGCGCACGCCGTGGGACGAGATCGACGAGGAGGTTTGGGATCAAACCCTGCGCACCAACTTGAAGGCGCCGTTCTTCACCACCTGGAACGCCGCTCCGCTGATGCGAAAGAACGGTGGTGGCAAGGTCATATTTATCGCCGACTGGGCGGGGTTTCGCCCGTACCGGAACTACTTGCCGTACGTCACCTCGAAGGGCGGCGTGATCACGATGACGAAAGCGATGGCCAAGGAACTCGCACCCGACATCGCGGTCAACGCGATCGCCCCGGGGCCGGTCATGCTGCCGTCCGACTTCAGCGAAGAGGACGCCAACGAGATCGCCGACGAGACATTGCTCGAGCGGTTGGGTAGCCCACAAGACATCGCACAGAGCGTGGTCTACCTGGCAGCGATGACCGACTTCGTCACCGGCCACGTGATGGTGGTCGATGGCGGTCGATTGATCGGCAAGTGATGGTGTCGTTTGTCGACAGGTCGCGGAGTTGGACCGCCGAGGCCGTTTCGCGGAGCGAGTCGAGACCCCGCAGGGAACCGAGGAGGCTCGGCGAAGTGGAGTGCCGGCCGAGAAGGTCAACTCTGCGGCCCACCAACGGAGCGACACGATGACATACCGCGTCACCGTCCAAATCCATTTCTGCTACGGCCACCGGTTGCTCGACTACGAGGGACCGTGTGCGCATCCCCACGGGCACAACGGCCTGGTCGAGATCGAGCTCGAGCACCAAGAGTTGGATCATCGCGGGATGGTGGTTGACTTTGGTGATGTAAAGCGCGACGTCAAAGCGTGGATCGACAAAAAGATGGATCAC
>JBFGIA010000185.1:0-1812 GCA_041577935.1 Gemmatimonadota bacterium
CCCAGCGAGACGAACAGCTCGGGGTCCTGCACCATGTCGCGCCCGCCGATCGCGCTTTCAGCCGCCAACGCACCGGCAACGCGAACCGCCAGCGCGCGATCGGTCTGGAGCCGACTGCCGAGAACCGCCGCCACCCGCTCGAGCTTGGCCGTCTCCAAGCGCGTCGAAGTCGCGGCGCCACCGCGCGCAAGCCGCCAATCATCGAGGTGCGTATAGGCCCATGCCGCGAGATACGCGAACAACAGCAGGTGAGCGACGCGCAGCCCCCATCGCCGGGGCCACCGTCGGGCCAGGCCGACCACCAGCGCGACCAGCGCAGCGATCAGCAGCCCAACCGCCAGCGGGCCTGGGGCTGTGATAAACAAGACGCCCCCCAACACCGCCGCCGCGACGAAGGTTCGCGCCGGTTGGTTCACGGCTCCGGGGCGGTTTCTTCGGGCGGACGCGTCGCTACCAGCAACGCCCTGGCGCCAGCCCGACGAGCGGCGTCCATGAGCGCCACGACGCGACCGTGCGAAACGCGCGAGTCGGCCTCGAGCAATACGCGCTCGGTCTCCGCTCGTTCGAGCGCCTGCTCGATCCGGTCCGCCAACCCCTCGAGCACGACCGGATCACCATTCAGGAAGATCTCACCGTCGGCGTCGACGCCGAGCGTCACCTGCTCGCGCACGGTCATCTCCGCCGATCCGGCCTCAGGTAGCGTCAGATCGAGTCCGGGCTGCTCGAGAAACGTGGATGTCACAACGAAGAAGATGAGCAACAGAAAGACGACATCGATCAGCGAAGTGACGTTGATCAGCGTTTTGCGACGACGACCCGGCTCAAGACGCATCGCCATCTGCCGCTTCGCGGAAAAGCATCACCGACTGAATCAACCGGTCGGTGTGGTCCTCGATGTCGAGCACCAGCCGCTCGGCTTTGCCGACGAAGTAGTTGTACGCCACCAAGGCGGGGATGCCGATCGACAGACCGGTCGCAGTGGTGATCAGCGCCTGGGAGATTCCACCCGACAACTCTTGGGCTTGGCCGGCGCCCTGCTGCGCCACGACGTCAAAGACCTCGATCATACCCAGCACGGTGCCCAACAGACCCAACAATGGGGCGATGGCGGCAATCGTCTCCAACAACCCCAAACCCCGCTCCAGGTGTACAATCTCCTGCCGGCCTTGGTGCTCTACCCGCTCACGGATCTCGTCCCGAGATCGACCCCTGTGATCGAGAGCTGCCTGGACGATGGTCGAAAACGGTCCTGGATTACGATCGCAAATCAGCTTCGCCAGCGGAATGTCGGATGGCCCCCGAAGGCTTTCGAGCACACTCACGATCTCCGGTACCAGCACTCGTCGGCGCTGAAGGCGCCAAGCTCGGTCCAGGATCACCCACAGCGCGAGCACTGAGCTCAGCGCCAGGGGGATCATGACGATGCCACCTTGACCCAGTGTCTCCAACATGCGTCCGCCGCCGAGCGCTAACGGCCCGGTGGAGCCACGTTGAAGTAGAAGTTGCCGGTGATCTCCAGCAGCGGTTCCGGGAAACCCGGCGGTAACGGCTCATAATCGGCGGCCGCTTCGATCGAGGATATCGCCACGTACTGAAGATTGGGAACGCCACGGTGATCGAGAAGCTCGAGCGACATGAGCCGACCGTCGGGTGCGATCCGGAATCGTACCCGCGTCGCCCACGCGGCGGTGCCGTAGTAGAACGCTGGCGGCGGGAAAATATGCTCCTCGATCTGCGCTTTGAGGCGCGCCATGTACGGCCCATACTCCCAAGCGGTGGTATTCAGACTGAACGTGCTGCCCGCGCGGGCTC
>JBFGIA010000186.1:0-1793 GCA_041577935.1 Gemmatimonadota bacterium
AGCGACGCCTCAGCTCGGCGAGCCCAGGCTCTTCACCGCGATCGCGAAACTCGCGTTGGACGTAGATCTCGATCGGCATCCCGTGACAATCCCAACCCGGTACGTACGGCGCATCAAACCCCATCATCGAGCGGCTGCGGACGATCATATCCTTCTGGATCTTGTCGACCGCGGTGCCGAGGTGGATATGATTGTTGGCGTACGGCGGCCCGTCGTGCAGGACATAACGGGTCCGGCCGCGTCGATCGGCCCGCAACCGCTCATATAGACGCTTTTCCTTCCAACCAGCCAGGATCTGGGGCTCCCGTGCCGGCAGCTTGGCACGCATCGGGAACGGGGTCCGGGGCAGGTTGAGCGTCTCCTTGTAGTCCTTCTGCTGTGTTTCTTTTGCCATCTGAGCCCGTCAGCTCGCTTTCACCGGCGCATCGGCCTTATCCAGCTCACTCACGGTCCGACGGATGAGCTCGGTGAGCTTTGGCTCGGCCTCCCCCGCGACGCGGATGATCGTCTCCACGTCGACCGGCTCCAGCGTGTCGGGAAAGCACTCGTCGGTGACGATCGATATCCCCAAAACGCAAGTGCCCCCGTGTCGCGCCGCGATTACCTCCGGTACCGTGCTCATGCCGACAACGTCGGCTCCGATGGCGCGCAGAAATCGGTACTCGGCGCGGGTCTCGAGGTTTGGTCCGGCGACAGAGACATAGACGCCGACATGCAGTTCGATGCCGGCCTCGCGCGCCAGCCGATCCGCGAGCGCACCCAGCTGCCGATCGTAGGGTTCGCTCATGTCCGGGAACCGGGGGCCAAACTCGTCCAGGTTCGGCCCGCAGAGAGGGTTGTCACCCAACAGGTTGATATGATCGTCGATCCGCATCAGATCCCCGCGCTGATAACTCGGATTCATTCCGCCGCACGCATTGGAGACGATCAGCGTCTCGATGCCGAGTCGTTGCATGACGCGGATCGGAAATGTGATCTGCTGCATCGTGTAGCCTTCGTAATAATGGAACCGACCCTGCATCGCGACGACCGGCCGACCTTCGAGCGAACCCAGGATCAGCCGCCCGGTATGGCTCTCAACGGTCGAGGTCGGGAAATGAGGCAGGTGCTCATAGTGGAGCGAAGCATCGATCTCGATGTCGCCGACGAGAGCGCCCAATCCGGTGCCGAGCACGATCCCCAGCAATGGCCGCTGGTCTGAACGCTTCCGGATGTAGTCGGTCGCCTCGTCAATGCGCGCCAACTGCACGCTGGCTTCCGTTTGGTGGTCGGTCACAACGCTTCCTCGTTCGGATTATCGATTCAATCTTCGGCGGGACGGGGTCCAAAAAGAACCGTGCCGAGCCGCACCATGGTCGAGCCCTCCTCGACCGCTATCGCGTAGTCGTTGGTCATGCCCATCGATAGCGTATCCGGTATCTCACCGGTCAACTGGCTCTGCAGAGCCTCGAACAACCGACGCAGATCCTGAAACGCCTTGCGAATCACGGCCGTGTCATCGGTCCACGGAGCCATCGTCATCAATCCTCGCAGTCGGACACCATCGAGCTCGGCGATCTCGAGCGCGGACTCGACTGCCACCCCCGGTGCAACGCCGTACTTCTGAGTTTCTCCAGCGACGTTCACCTGAACCAAGGCGTTCACGCTCCGACCTTCGGCTCGAGTCGATATCGCCTGCGCCACGCGGATCGAATCAACAGATTGGATCCAATCGAACAACGCGATAGCGTCGCGAACCTTGTTGCGCTGGAGATGGCCGACCATGTGCCGCTCGATCCCGGCCGCCGAGAGCG
>JBFGIA010000187.1:0-1755 GCA_041577935.1 Gemmatimonadota bacterium
AGCCGATCCATCGCTGGCAGCGTCGCGCCCATAGCTGCGGTGGCGGGGAGGAGCGTCACCACCGGAACGAGGAACGCGAAAGACCAGTGGCGTAGCGCGCTCGGTTGGGGCCCGATCAGCGTCGCCACGGTTTCGTTCATCCACGGGACGAGGACGGTGGTCGCGACCGCCCACACGCCGATCCCGATCTCGAGGCCGGCGTACCACCGTCCGGGTGTGCGGCTGCCGCTGACGCGCTTGTCGAGCGCCCAAGCGCCGACCGCGAAGCCGGCGAAAAACGCCGACACCACGGCCAGCAGGCTCACGATCTCGTGGCCCAGTCCGACAGCGAACATCCGCGTCCAGACGATCTCGTAGCCAAGACCGGCAGCGCCGGAAAGGAAGAAGAGTAGATAGAGAAGTGACGTAGTCACGATGAAGGCGTGAAACGAGTAGCGATCGACTCCTGCAACTCGCGGAGGCGGCCGGTGAAGAAGTGGTCCGCACCCTCGATCACCACCAGCTCCCAAGGTTGAGCGACCGACTTCAATTCGTCGCGCAACGAATCGACCGCCCCGAACTCGTCTCTATCACCCTGGACGAACAGCTTCGGTTTGGTGACGTCAGACAACAGGTCAAAAGGGAAGCGACCCGTCGGCGTGCCGAGCCCGACCAGGTGTGTCACCCGGTCATCGGCTGCCCCGGTTGGCAACCCGACCACGGCGCCAAACGAGAACCCGCAAAGCACGACGTCGGACCCGGGTCGGTTGGCGACCATCCAGTTGATCGCCGCTTTGACGTCTTCGGCTTCGCCGCGGCCATCGTCGAACAAACCCTCGGATCTTCCGACCCCGCGGTAGTTGAACCTCAGAGCAGGGTACCCGACCGATTCGAACGCCTTGGCGGCCCGGTAGACGACCTTGTTGTGCATCGTCCCACCGTGCTGTGGGTGCGGGTGGCATACGATCGCCACGCGAGTGGAATCATTTTTCCCCTCGCGGTAGATCCCCTCCAGGGCACCCGCTGGGCCCTGGAACTTGAACGTGCCAGTTATCATCACGCGACAGGTTCTATCTGCCTGAGTGGCAGGGCGCAAGCCCGACCAAAGGCCTTGCGGTCGTACAGCCTGTCGTGTAGGATATGTGCGCGCCACACTGCCAGAGCCTTCTCCCACCACAGGCCACACGGAAGGTATCCCCTCTTCTCTGGGGCGGCAGTTTGACCGCAAGTGCGAAACTGGGTCACAGTCCCTGGCACAGACGCCGCGGACACTACTATTAAGCAGGAGGACAGATGCACAGAGCACGCCTATTTACAGGTGTTCTTGCGAGTGTATGGGTCGCGCTATTTGTCGTAGCGTGTCAGGACCAGCCGACGTCGCCGACTGAGATCTCCAGTGGTCCGTTGACTCCGGCCGCGGCGAGCGAGATCGAGGCCGAGCTCGCGAACTATCTGGATGCAGTGAACGCTCAGCTCGAGGCCGACGGTGCCGACTACCGCGCCGTGATGGCGGAGGCACTCACCGCCGCCGAGAGCGGCGAGGCCGGGATCACCGTTCTGGCCAAGGACGTTGGCAACAAGCAGTTGAGCTTCGATTTCGTGCCCGGTGATGTTCGGCGCGGGTGGAGCGCGCCCGATCCCAACACGATCGACTACGCGATCGATCAGACCGGTGATGCTGTGCCGGTTTTTGGAGGCCTTAATGCCGCGCAGACCGATGCGGCGATTGTCCGCGGCCACGATACGTGGGAGGCGCTGACGTGCTCTTCTCTCGGG
>JBFGIA010000188.1:0-1739 GCA_041577935.1 Gemmatimonadota bacterium
AGGGCTTCCGAGCCGTTCTTCGCCACATCGACCAGATACGTCTCTCGGAGCACGCCCACGATGAAGCCCCGCAGATCGTCCTCGTCCTCGGCGACGAGCACCCGCGGCACTCGGCCTCGGTCGAGCAGCACTCTCTCGGAAGGACGCTGGCTTTCCCGGATTTCGATGGTCGCTTGTTCCATCGGGCGAGGTAAGGCGGTCATCCGGTCCTCGAGGCGCCGGCGAGGGTGCACATCGACGTGCACTTGGCGTCGTTCGATGATCTCGGTGTGGAAATGGTCTCGCCCGCTCTTGAGGAAGAGCGTGAAGGTCGAGCCTTCTCCAAGCTCGCTGTCCACCGTCAGCGAGCCACCGTGTAGCTGCGCAAGCTCGCGGGCCAGAGCCAGGCCGATCCCGACGCCGCCGGCACGCCGCCGTTCGGACGTTTCGGTCTGATGAAAGCGCTCGAAGATTCTCTGTTGTTGCTCTTTTGGAATCCCGGGTCCCGTATCCGAAACCTCCACCGATGCACCGGCCTGGTTGTAGAACACCCGAACGTCAATCCGCCCGCCGCCCGGCGTAAACTTCATGGCATTTCCGACGAGGTTGGTCAGGATGATTTCGAGGCGGTGGGGATCGCCGAACATCTCGGGCGGCTCACCCTCGACTGAGTACGTGAGCTCGATTTCCTTCGCGCGCGCCGCCGGTCGAGCGTTCTCCGCCACGCGCTTGGCTAGCTCCCCAACGTCGACCTGCATCACTTTCAACCGCAGACCCCCCGCTTCCAGCCGCGCCAGGTCTAGGAGATCGTCGATCATTCGAAGCAGGCGCTCCGCGTTGCGTCTGACCACTTTCAGTGCATCCCGCTCGGCGCTCGGACCGATCCTCGACAGCAGCTCGTCTACCGGGGAAAGAATCAGCGTCAGCGGCGTCCTGAGCTCGTGAGAGACGTTGGCGAAGAACTCCGACTTGAGGCGGTCCACCTCTTGCGCGCGCTGCAACGCGGTTGAGAGTTCGTTTGATGTTTCAGCCAACGCCGCGCGGGCTTGGAACGAGGTGTAAGCGAATCCAAACTTGTAAGCCGCAATGACAGCCACACCGGCTCCGCCTGTCACAAGCACAAACAGTACTGCCACGAAAGTTCCAGCCGTGAAGCGATCCATGAACAGCCAAGTTGCACCAAGCATCAGGGTAGAGGTGATCAGGATCAAGCTGTACGTATAGCGGGGAGGCCAGAAGGGGAGAGCGGCACTACCGAACTGAACAAGTAGAAACCCGGTAACATACCAAGGATACGAGTCTCCGAGGTACGGGATCATCGCAAGGACGCCACCATTGATGACCAAGAACCAGATCCAAAAGAATGCCCACACATGGCGACGGCTTCGGTCCAGGTACGCGAGAAGCAACAGAGGAAACCCCAAACCGACCGCACCCAGTCGAATCGCCAGCAGGGTTGGCCATGTTTCTCGCGCCAAGTAGAAATCGAAAATGCCCCAGAGGACAAAGAACGGAGCGAAGACCGCTACAGTCAGCGCGAAGATCTTGAAGTTGAGCTGACGGAGCTCGTCGTAAAACTCGGCGAGCTTCCAATCCTGAAGAGGCTGGCCACCTAGCGGAGCGCCCCCATTCGCTTTCACGAACGGATGGGCGATCATCGCCTACCCTTTGCGCACGAGCAGGAAGTAGTATGCGCCGCCGGGCTCGACGACAACGTCGACTTCTGCCGAATCGGGCAGCAGCGCGGCCATCGCCTCCAT
>JBFGIA010000189.1:0-1713 GCA_041577935.1 Gemmatimonadota bacterium
GGCGACCCGTGCCGGAACCGGGATCGAACTCGATGTCTCGCGCGTCCCGCGCCGTGAGCCCGGCATGTCTGCCTATGAGGTGCTTCTCTCGGAGTCGCAAGAACGGATGTTGGTCGTCGCCGATCCTAGCCGGGAGTCCGAGCTCATGACGATCGCCGACAAGTGGGATCTCGCCTGCACTCGGATCGGATCGGTCACCGACGATGGCGTATGGCGCGTATTCGAAGATCACGACGAAGTGTGCGCGATTCCGGTCGAGGCACTGACCGAAGCGGTACCGAAGTACGTGCGTGAGGTCGACCCGCCGGCCTACCTGGCTCCGCTCCACGCCTGGTCACCGGGCCCCGGTTGGCTGGACGACATCGACCCGCTGACGGCGCTAGTCACGTTGGTCGCTGCACCCAGTTTGGCCAACAAACGCTGGGTGTTCGAGCAGTACGACCATCACGTCAGGACCGCGACGGTCATTGGGCCGGGTGCCGATGCGGCCCTTCTGGCGATCAAGGGCACAAAACGTGGCTTGGCGCTTACCATAGATGGGAACGGGCGCTACGTCTACTGCGATCCGTATCGGGGTGGAGCCCTGGCGGTGGCCGAAGCCGCCCGTAACCTGACGGCGGTGGGTGCGACGCCGCTCGCGATCACCGATTGTCTGAACTTCGGTAACCCGGAGAAGGACGCCATCTACTATCAGTTTGTCGAGGCGGTGAGGGGTATCGCAGACGCGTGCCGTGCCCTCGACACGCCAGTGGTGAGCGGCAACGTTTCGTTTTACAACCAGTCGAGCGCCGGTCCTGTATACCCGACGCCCACAATCGGGATGATTGGACTGTTGCAAGATATCGAAAAGCGAATTTCCCCCGGGCGAGCTGTGGCCGGGGATCGATTATTGTTGGTGGGCGGTGACGGGGCGCATTTGGGTGTCTCGTCGTTTCTCAAAGAAGTGCTCGGCGAGGTCGTGGGAAGGCCCCCAGCGGTGGATTTTGGGGCTGAGCGCAGAAGCGCCGAGGCGATCCGGGCACTCAACGCCGCGGGGTTAATCGGTAGCTGTCGCGACATTGGCGATGGTGGACTCGCGGTCACCACCGCGGAGCTCATGTTTGGTCTCGGACCCGGTCTCGGTGTCGAGCTCAAAATCCCCGATGACACCGATCTGCACGGTGCGCTCTTTGGCGAGGACGGCGCGCGCTATCTCGTTACCGTAGTTGAGGAGAACGTGGCACGAGCAACCAGCCTAATGGCGGAGCTGGAGGTGATGCACCGCGCTTGCGGACGCGTAGTCGACAGCGCCGCTTACGACATCGTCGGTGTTGGAGGCGTCGATCGCGCCGTGCTGGAGGATCGCTGGAAGAACGCGATCCCCGGCGCGATGCAGCTCTCCGAGTCGAACCGATGAGCGGCCCACGTGAAGAGTGTGGCATCGTCGGGGTGACTAGTCACCGCCGCGCGGCTGAGTGGGTGTACCTCGGGCTCTACGCCCTTCAGCATCGGGGACAGGAATCCGCTGGGATCGTCGCGGCGAACGGCGGTAACGCATTGGTGCGTAGAGGCATGGGGCTTGTAGCCGAAGTGTTCGATGAGACCTCGCTCGAGCGCCTCGAGGGCACGGCGGCGATCGGTCACAACCGGTACTCAACCACCGGGTCACCGACCCTCGCCAACGCGCAGCCGATTCTCGTCAACTACCGGGATGGTTTTCTGGCCGTCGCCCAC
>JBFGIA010000190.1:0-1701 GCA_041577935.1 Gemmatimonadota bacterium
CCGAGCCGGAGATGCTGGCCATTGGCTTTCCCACCCTACGCCGCTGGGTCCACGATGAGCCACGGTTGGCGGCCTACGGCCACCACTTCGACCGGCTGGAGAAACGCCAGATGCACGTGCGCTCGGCCGAAGTGGAAGAAGTAATGGGGCTGGTGCAGGACGCGTTCGGCACGGCCAAAGCCACGCATGCTATCATGGCCAATGCCGATCTAAACTTCGCCGCGGCCCAGGATGCACAGGGCGCGACGTATGAAGTAGGGCAGGGCAGCGTCGACGCCCTGCTCGCCCACGCCGACCGTCACGTGCGCCGCACAGCTTATGAGAGCTACCGCGATGGCCATCTGGCGTTTAAGAACAGCATGGCCAACGCTCTCGTCGCCGGCGTCAAGCAACACGTCTTCCGCGCCCGCGTGCGCGATTACACGTCGGCGCTGGCCGCGTCGCTGGAACCCAACCACATCCCGGTCGAGATATTCCAGAATCTGTTGGCCGCCTTTCGGCGCCACCTGCCGACCTGGCACCGTTACTGGCGCGTTCGCCGCCAGGCGTTGGGCTACGACGCGCTGCACGAGTACGACATCAAGGCCCCGCTCGTCCCTGCGCCCAATGTTGCCTATGAACAGGCGGTCGATTGGATCGCGCATGGAATGCGGCCGTTGGGCGCCGAATACGTGAACGAATCTCGCCGACTCACGCAACAAGTGCACGAGAACGTCCCACGCGAGAACGGCACGTCAATCGGAGCATTCTGGACGTCGAGGCGCGGACATCGCGATCACCCGCCGTTGCTGTGCGGTGCGAACGGCGGTCGTACCGGTTCTGCGCTGGTGGTGGGATTCGTCGTTCTTGGCGTCGTATCGTTCAGAGTCCGTGACCGACACGCGGGTGCTGCTCGTGCGACATGCCTCAGCTGTCGTCTCCGGCGCAGACCCTCCGGGAGCGTGGCCGCTCTCAGGAGCCGGACGTCTCAGCGCAAGCGCCCTTGGACAGCTTCTGGCCACGCGATACCCGGCCGCGTTGCGCACAATCGTCTCGAGCGGCGAACGTAAGGCGATTGAGACCGCCGTCGAGATCGCAGAGTCCTCGCCCGCGATCGACGGTCGGCTCGGGGAGGTCAGCAAGCCGTGGTACCCGAATGCTCCCGACCACGAGGCGGACGCGGTCCGGTACCTTCGTGGAGCCGAAGTCGCCGGTTGGGAGCACCAGCACGAGGCGACCACACGGTTCGGCGCGGCTCTCGCTGAAGTTGCCGATCCCTTCGTCGCCGTTGTGACTCACGGGACGGTCATGTCGCTCTGGCTGGCTGTCGTCGTGGAGGACTTCGACCCGGTTTCGTTCTGGCTCGATCTCCGCTTCCCGGACGCACACATTCTCCAGCGCAGCGACGACGCTGACCTTCGCTGGACGATCGAACGCATCTGACCGCTCGGGTTCGACGCCGCTTCGTGGGTCCATCGGCCCGGTCGCGCTCGGTCGAGGGGCTTGCGATCAACTCGGCCATGCGCGCTGCGGGCGCCAGCCGAGCGTCTGTCGGGCGAGCGTCGCGTCGAACGCTCCGGGCCCGCACAGGATCATGCGGACGTGACCTTCGACGGCTGCCACCAAGGCCCGTTGCGTCGCCGCCGCAACGTCGTCGAGATGCACGAACGCGCCGTACTCGGCCTGCTCCTCAGACATGTGAGTCAGCGCGGCATCGTCAAG
>JBFGIA010000191.1:0-1679 GCA_041577935.1 Gemmatimonadota bacterium
TCACCACAAGAGGCGCTGAAGCTGACGCCCCGGGCGCTGCTCGATCGGCATCTGGTACCGTTCTGGCGTCGGGGCTCCGGTGCCTTGGCGCTGGCGGTCAGCGCCCGGGTCGCAGCTGAGCGCCCGATCCGTTGCGCGGCATGAGGTTCGGGAGGCTTCAGCCCATGCGGAAGGGCCGCGCAAGCCGCACCGCCGAATACATGGCGCTCTTCCGCGCGCTCGAGTCGTCACTTCCGGAAACGCAACGGCTCTTCGAGGACCCTCTTGCGCGAGCCTTCCTGCCTCAGCCGCTTGAACTTGTAGCTCGTCTCGGTGCCGTTCCCGGCCTCCGGAAGCTGGTGGCCAAGATCATCGACTCCCGAGTGCCGGGCGCGCGAACCTCCGCGGTCGCCCGCACCCGGTTCATCGACGACACAATCCTGTCCAGTCTGCCGGGCCAATTGGAGCAACTCGTCATCCTTGGGTCCGGATTTGATTCTCGCGCCTATCGCCTGCCGAGCCTGCGCGAGCTTGATATTTTCGAGGTCGATCACGCCGATACGCAAAGGATCAAGCTAGGCGTACTGCGCCGAGTGCTTCCAGTACTTCCGGAGAGCGTTCGCTTCGTCGAAACAGACTTCAATCAGCGCGAGCTGGAATCAGCGATCACCGCAGCCGGTTTCCGTGAATCCGCCCCAACCTTCTTCCTGTGGGAGGGCGTCACGAACTACCTCACAGAGGCCACTGTGGACACCACGCTTTCATGGTGTTCGCGAGCGGCCCCGGCCAGTCAACTTCTCTTCACGTACGTTCACTGTGACGTGCTGACGGCACCCGGTTCATTCGCCGGCGCCGAAAAGCTCTTCGCGTCGCTAGCAAGGTTCGGCGAGGAGTGGACGTTTGGTATCGAGCCAAGCAGCCTGCCGAGCCTGCTTTCCAAGCACGGTCTCATCTTGGAGCGGGACCTAGGGGCGACCGACTATCGGAAGCTCTACTTCAACGAGGCTGCGCAGAGCATGCGCGGCTATGAGTTCTATCGAATCGCACTGGCGCGAATTGGCGCGCATGCCGCCCAACAAGGCGCTGCAGCTGCCGAGCCACAGCGCTTTCCAACCGGCTCGTGATAGGGTTTGGCATTCAGCTCAGGCGCTTCGAACGAGCCACGGAGGCTCTGTGGCTCGCAGCTGAGCGCCAGGTCCGTTAGACGGCGCGCGGACGTGGACCGATGGAGAGACGGACATCATGAGCATCTATGTCGCATTGACCCCCGTCATTGTGGTCGCGCTCGGCTTAGCATTCTTGCGGCTAGTTCACGCGCCGACTCGGATCAGATGCACGCTGCTCGAGAAGGACGATTTGTTCTTCCGAACGGTGTGTCGATCTGGGTTGACTCGCCTCTTGCGTGGGCTGTATCGGGGGGTCCCCTCCGATCCACGTTGTCGTTTTTGTCTGGTACCTTTCGGCGGCATTGGGAAGATCCTTGGATTCGTTCCCTCCCGCAAGAATCCGAACTTCTGCCCTGGTTGAATGGAGTCCCTACCGGTCGGTTCGACCGAAATGGAGATCGGGGTCCTGTTCGCCGACATCCGAGGCTTCACGGCGTGGTCCGAGAAGACCTCGCCGACCGATGCAACCGAGAGGCTCGCACGCTTCTATCGTCTATCGGGCCGAGTTCTGAGTCGAGACGAAGCGCTCATCGA
>JBFGIA010000192.1:0-1559 GCA_041577935.1 Gemmatimonadota bacterium
AGTCGTGCTCGCAGTAACGTACCGGTGGTCGGCGGCGACCGGCCCCTCACCGGCGGGGCTCTACGCTTTCCTTTGCTTGTTGAGCGCGCCGCTCTATTTCGCACTGGCGCGCAGCGTTACCAGCGACCTGTATCTGACGATGTGGGTCGTGCTGGCGGCCGACGCAGCTCGGCGCGGCACCGGGCCGACGCGGGCTCGCGGCTGGCGCTGGCTGGCTTGGGGTGCGTTGGGGGCGGGGTTCTTGACCAAGGGCCATGTCGTGCTGCTGTGGACCGTCGTGCCGGCGCTGGCGTGGGCCGCGTGGAGTGGCAACTGGAGCCGCCTGCGGCGGTTGTGGGACCCCTTTGGCGCGGTGCTCGCGATCGCGATCGCGCTTCCGTGGTACGTATCGTCGATCGATCGCCATCCCGAGCTGGTCGACTTCTGGCTCGGGCTCCAGACCATCGGCCGTGTCGCAGCACCCTACGAAGGCGAGCGCCAACCAGCGTGGTTCTTCGTCGTCACGGTGGTGTGGGCGGCCGGGCCCTGGGGCGTACCGGCTTTGCTCGAGCTCGCCCGTCGACGTCCGCGGCCGAACGTCCCCTACGTCGTCGTCTGGGCGGTTGTGCCGCTGCTGGTTTTTTCATTCTTCCCAACCAAGCGCGCCAACTACATGCTGCCGATGCTACCCGCGGTGGCGCTGCTCGCGGGATCATGGTGGGCGTCGGCGGTGGTGCGGCCTCGCGCCAGCGTCGCGACCCGAGCGCTGGGCGCAGTCATGCTCGGGCTCGGCGTCGGCCTCGTGATCGCCGCCTTCCGCGCCGAGCTGCCCGATTCACTGCGCACGGTCGGTCTGATCGCCGGTCCGATATCGGTCGGCGGCGGGCTGCTCGCCATGCTGGCCGCTGGACGGCAGCGGTTCGACTTGGCCTTTGCGAGTTGTCTGGTTCCGCTTCTGGCTCTCTACCTGTCGGGTTACGCTGCGCTGGGCGACCCACGGGTCGAAGCGTTCTTCAAGATATCCCGACCGTTGGCGATCGCAGCCGCCGCGCACCAGATCGACAACGAACCGATCATCGCCTTCCATGACTGGCCACGAGCATTTCCGTTCTATCTGGACCAACGCTTGATCACCGTGACCACCGACGGGCGCGAAACGCGGTTCGAGGATGACGTTTCGTGGCAGGCTTTTGTGTTCACCGAGGAGGACGCTTTTTACGAACGCCTTCGCGGTCCGGAGAGAGCGCTGTTCATCCTTCCGCGTCGAGCGAAGCAACAAATCGCGGCGCGAGCCGGCGTGCCGGTCGTGACGTTGGCGGCCACGCGTCGCAACCTGCTCGTCACCAACCGCCCGACATCCTCGGAGATGGAAGCCGACGACTGAATCAAGCGTAGCCCAGCTCGTCCAACCGGTCTTCGTCCAATCCGAAGAAATGGCCGATCTCGTGGAGCACGGTGATCCGCACTTCCTCGACGACTTCGTCCTCCGATTCGGCCCATTCCAAAAGCGGTCGCCAGAAGATCGTGATCTGGTCGGGGAGCAATACATCGTCGTGGTGCCGCTCGGTCAGCGGCACGCC